>JALZAP010000115.1 GCA_030948245.1 Candidatus Dormiibacterota bacterium
GGCTTGAAGGATGTCGAGCAGCGCTACCGCCGGCGCTACGTCGACCTGATTGCCAACCCCGAGGTTCGCGAGGTCTTCGTGGCTCGCTCGAAAATCATCTCGGGCATCCGCCGCTACTTCGACGACCACGATTTCCTGGAAGTAGAGACGCCGGTTCTGCAGGACGTCCCAGGCGGTGGCCACGCCAAGCCGTTCGTCACGCATCACAACTCCCTCGACCGCGACCTGCACCTGCGGATCGCCCTCGAGCTGCACCTGAAGCGGCTGGTGGTGGGCGGGCTGGAGCGCGTGTACGAGATCGGGCGCCTCTTCCGAAACGAGGGCCTGTCGCCAATCCACAACCCGGAGTTCACGATGCTGGAGAGCTACCAGGCCTACGCCGACTACGAGGATGTGATGCGGCTGGTCGAGGAGCTCATCAGCTTCGCCTCCGAGTACGCCGGGATTCCGAGCAGCGTCACCTACCAGGGTGAGGAGGTCAGCTTCAAGCCACCGTTCCGCCGCGGTCGAATGGCGGACCTGGTGGAGGAGGTGACCGGCCGTCGGCTCGCGGGGCTGGAGCTGGACGAGGCGTTCGAAAGCCATGTCCAGGACACGCTGCGGCAGCCCACGTTCGTCATCGACTACCCGGTTGAGATCTCGCCGCTGGCCCGGCGCCGGGATGACGACCCCCGCTTCGTCGAGCGCTTCGAGCTGTTCGTCCTGGGCCGCGAGGTCGCCAATGCCTTCACCGAGCTGACGGACCCGATAGAACAGCGGCGCCGGTTCGAGGAGCAGGTGGCGGGCAGAGCGGCCGGCGACGAGGAGGCCCACCCTTTCGACGAGGATTTCGTCACAGCGCTCGAGTACGGGATGCCCCCCACCGGGGGGCTTGGAATCGGAATCGACCGCCTGGTGATGCTGCTCACCGACTCGCCCTCCATTCGTGACGTGATCCTCTTCCCGCAGATGAAGCGCGAGGCGGAGGCCTGATGCTGCCGTTGGAGCTGATCCGCAAGGACCCCGAGCTCGTGCGCCGGTCGGCGGAGCTGAAGGGGGAGGCGGCGCCGGTGGCGGAGATCCTCGAGCTGGACGCCCGCTGGCGGGCGGCCATCTCGGCCGCAGAGCAGGCGCGGTTCGAGCAGAACACCCTGTCCAAGGAGTTCGCGGCTTCGAAGGACCGCGCGCTGCTGCCCCGAATGAAGGCCCTGGCCGAGCTGGCCAAGTCGGGCGGCGGAGACGCCGACCGCCTGAGGTCGGAGCTGGATCACCTTCTGCTCTTCGTACCCAATCTCTTCCACGAGAGCGTCCCCGTCGGCGCGACCGAGGCCGACAACGTGGTCGTGAGGGAGTGGGGAAGCCGGCCGCAGCTCAGCTTCCAACCCCGGACGCACTATGACCTGGGCGAGTCCCTCGGGATCATGGATTTCGAGCGGGCCGCTCGAGTGACCGGCTCGCGCTTCGCCTTCCTGAAAGGCGCGGGCGCCCGCTTGGAGCGAGGGCTGGTGCAGTTCATGCTGGACCTGCACACCCGCGAGCACGGGTATGTGGAGCTGCTGGCGCCCTTTCTCGTCAACACCGCCTCCATGACCGGGACGGCCAATCTCCCGAAGTTCGGCGACGAGGCCTTTCGGGTCGAGGGCCGCGACCTCTGGCTCATCCCGACGGCCGAGGTTCCCGTCACCAACCTTCACCGCGAGGAGATGCTGGATGGCGCTCAGCTGCCACTCAGCTACGTGGCCTATTCGCCGTGCTGGCGCTCGGAGGCCGGAGCGGCCGGCAAGGACACCCGCGGCTACATCAGGATGCACCAGTTCTCAAAGGTCGAGCTGGTCAAGCTGGTGGAGCCAGAGGCATCCCTTCAGGCCCTGGAGGAGCTCACCGCGCATGCCGAGGAGGTCCTGAAGCGGCTCGGGCTGCACTACCGGGTGCTGGCGATGTGCTCCGGAGACATGGGCTTCGCCCAGTTCAAGAAGTACGACATCGAGGCCTGGGCGCCCGGCCTGGGCCGCCACCTTGAGGTGTCGTCCTGCTCGGTGTTCAACGACTTCCAGGCCCGCCGCGCCAACCTGCGCTACCGGCCAGCGCCAGGCCAGCCCCCGCGGTTCCTGCACACGCTGAACGGCAGCGCGCTGGCGCTGGCGCGGACCCTGGACTGCCTGATCGAGACCTATCAGCAACCTGACGGAACGATCCGGGTGCCCGACGCCCTGAAGCCGTACATGGGCGGGCTGGAGAGCATCGGGACACCCGTCTGAAGGGCTCCCTGCAATCCGTTGAGCAGGTCGGTATGGTGAGTCGCAGACGCTCCCATCAATGGAGTGTCCTATTGTCACTTTCACGCTCGGATCAGACCCAGGAGGGCAGCGGCATGGCAGAAGTCACGAAGAGCATCGAGGTCCCGGTGGACGTCACCACGGCCTACAACCAGTGGACGCAGTTCGAGTCCTTCCCCCAGTTCATGGAGGGAGTCCAGGAGATCAGGCAGATCGACGAGAAGCACCTGCACTGGAAGGCTGAGATCGGCGGCAAGGTCGAGGAGTGGGATGCCGAGATCACCGAGCAGATCCCCGACGACCGGATCGCGTGGAGGGCCACCAACGGCGCGCCAAACGCCGGCGTCGTCACCTTCCACCACATCGCCGAGAACGAGTCCCGGGTCACCCTCCAGCTGGAGTACGCGCCTCAGGGGCTGGCCGAAAAGGTCGGCGAGGCCCTCGGGTTCATGGACCGCCAGGTGCAGAAGGACCTGGAGCGGTTCCGCGACCTTCTCACCACCCGCGGCGCCGCCACCGGCGGCTACCGGGGCGAGATCCACAACAACTAATCCCCCCTTGTGGGGCCGGGGCATCGGGCCCCGGCCCTTGCCCCCTCTTAGACTCGGTGCGTCGGAGGGATGGCCGAGTCCGGTTGATGGCGGCGGTCTTGAAAACCGTTAGAGCGCAAGCTCTCGGGGGTTCGAATCCCTCTCCCTCCGCCACCTGTCCTGCCTTCAGACACGTCCTCCGCCTGGACCCCAGCGCAAACTGGGGTGTAACAGGCGGTCAGCCCCCGGGAGGCAGGGGTTTGCCGGTCGGTCTCTAGTCGGACGCCGAGGCCTCCAGGGCCTCCTTGGCTTCCCTCCGGATCCACCAGATGAGTCCCAGCCCGGCGATCGGGTCCGCCCACCACCAGCCGAGCCAGCTGTTGAGAGCAAGCCCGGCCAGCGCCGCCAGCGCCATGTAGAGGCAGACGACCGAGCAGGCGGCGTCACCGCGCAGGGCGGGACTGCCCAGGCGATCGGCGAGTGACAGCCGCCACCGCCAGAGCGCGGTCATGACAGCAATCGAGGCGATGATCAGGGCCAGGCCCACCGGTGACGCCTCGGGCCGAAGCCGAAGCAGGATTCCAGCCGCGGCGGACAGGACGATGTAGGCGATGAGCAAATACAGAGCCAATCCCACCAGGCGGGATGCGGTCTTCTCACCGGCCGTGCGGCTACCCCGCTCTTCGGTCACCGATCGTTCGAGCAGCCGGCGAAGCACGACCGCCGCGGAGAAGAGCTCGATGAAGCTGTCGAGCCCAAACGCCGTCAGGGCGATCGAATGGGCGACGATCCCGGCGCCCACCGCGATCACTCCCTCGATCAGCATCCAGCCCACGGTCACCGCTTGGGCCACGCGGGCCTGGCGAAGAGGTGGGCTGAACCGGACAGACAGCCGTGAGAGCACCGAGGGAGAGCTCACACGCCGGGAAAGAAGGTCTGGTAAAGGAGGAATCCGTTGAGCCCGATGATCACTGCCGCGACCGCGTAGCCCGACCAGCTGGTGACGCGGAGGTTGACCAGGTTGCCCATTAGCTTCGGGTCGCGGCAGAACATGATCAGCGGGATCAGCGCGAAGGGGATCCCGAAGGAGAGGAAGACCTGGCTCAACACGAGCGCCCGCGAGGGGTCGAAGTGGAGCCCGATCACGATCATGGCCGGCACCATCGTTATCGCCCGGCGCAGGAAGATCGAGATCTTGCGGCGGATGAACCCCTGCATCACAACCTGTCCGGCCAGCGTGCCCACTGACGCGGAGGAGATGCCGGAGGCGAGCAGGGCGATCCCGAAGATGACTCCGCTGTGTGCGCCCAGGTAGTGATCGAGGCCGTGGAAGACTTGGCCGAGGTCGCTGCCCACCTTGAGCAGGCCGCGAGCGTGGAACACCGAGGCGGCCATCGTCAGCATCGCCATGTTGATGAGGCCGGCGATCCCCATCGCGACTATCACATCGACCAGCTCAAACTTGAAGATCTTGACTTTGGCGCTCGGATTGGCGCCGACGATGCGCTTTTGGGTCAGCGCGGAGTGAAGGTAGATGACGTGCGGCATCACGGTTGCGCCGAGAATGCCGACCGCCAGCATGACCGAGGCGCTGCCATCGAGTCGGGGGACGAAGGTGCCACCCAAGACCGCCGGCACTGAGGGGCTGGCTCGGAACACCTCCAGACCGAAGGCGATGACGATGAGGCCGACCAGCCCGGCGATCGTCGCTTCCAGGCGCCGGAAGCCCCAGGCTTGGAGGCCGAGGATGCCGAAGGCGATAGCCCCGGTCAGCAAGCCGGCGGCGAAGAGAGGGATGCCGAAGACGAGGTACAGACCCAGCGCGGCGCCCACGAACTCGGCCAGGTCGGTCGCCATCGCGATCAGCTCCGCCTGGATCCAGAGAAAGACGACGACCGGGAACGGAAAGCGGTCGCGGCAGACCTCCGGCAGGCTCTGGCCGGTGGCGATGCCGAGCTTGGCGCTCATCGATTGGATGAGCATCGCCATCAGGTTGGCGGAAAGAACTACCCACAGCAGCATGTAGCCGAACTGCGAGCCACCGGCCATGTTGGTGGCGAAGTTGCCCGGGTCGACGTAGGCCACGGCGGCGATGAAGGCCGGGCCCAGGAAGGGCAGCACCGCGCGGAGGCCGCGCCGTTCGCCGGTGAGGGAGCGCTCCGCGGCACGTAGCACGTGGAGCTCGCCAGGGAGCGCGTCCTCGACGCCCAGCACCTGCCGCTCGACGGTGGGCAGTCTTGAGGTGACCGCCTTAATCGCCATTTGCAGCAGCCTCCTCGACGAAGATGGCCCTTGCGAGGCCGAGCGGGACTCTCGCGCGGCCGCCCTTGATGCGAACGCCGATGGGACCCTCGAACTTGCTTTCCTCTACGACCTCGATCCGCGTGCCGGGGAGCAGGCCACGCCGTCCCAGTTCGCGCAGGCGGACCGGGTCATCGTCCGACACGCCCTGGACGACCACGGTCTCGCCAGCGCGGCTTTCGCTCAGTGCCCGCTCGCTGACCGGGCGGACCTTGCCGGCGAGGGTGGGGATGGGGTGGCCGTGGGGATCGAGCTCGGGGCGTCCGAGCAACTCGAAGATCCGCTGTTACATCCGGTCGGACATCACGTGCTCGAGTCGTTCGGCTTCGTCGTGCACCTCGTCCCAGCTGTAACCGAGAACCTGCACCAGAAACATCTCGAGGAGGCGGTGGTGGCGCACCAGCTCGAGGGCGACCTTCCTGCCTTCGCGGGTCAGCTGCTGGCCCCGGTAGCGGTCGTGCTCGACAAGGCCCTGGGCGGATAGCCGGGTCACCATCTCGCTGACGGATGGCGAAGAGATGCCTAGTCGCTGCGCCAGGTCGCGGGTCGGCACGGGTCGCTGGTCACCGTGCAACTGGTAGAGGGCTTTGAGGTAATCCTCCTGTGCACGCGTGAATGAGCTTCGGCGTACCAGCTCGAGCATTGACCTAGGTTCCCCTAACCCAGATACCCGGCCTGCCTATCACACAAGATAGGCTAACCTAATTTACGAGGAGCTGGCGTTAACTATTGTGGCAGGGAAGGCCGGGGGTCTCCCCCGGCCGGAACTTTGTATCTCGGGTTTCCAATCATCGCGTGGAGAAACCAACCTCAAACAAATCCCATCGATATACCGGAAAAGAGCGCCGGCCCTTCCAGAGCC
>JALZAP010000116.1 GCA_030948245.1 Candidatus Dormiibacterota bacterium
GTCCCCCGCCTCCGCGTAGACGCGGATCAGCGGCTCGGTTCCGCTGGTTCGGAGCAGCACCCAGCTGCCGTCCTTGAGAAAGAACTTGTAGCCGTCGTCGTCGCGAACCCGCTCCACGTCCACGCCCGCCACGGTGCGCGGCTGGTTCTCCCTCAGCGTCTCCAGGATCTGCAGGCGCCGCTCTTCGTAAGTCTCGCGCGGCAGGTGGATGTCGTGGCGCGAGTAGGCGTGGGGACCCACCTTTCTCTCCAGGTCCGCCAGCACGCCACTGATCGGCTTTTGGGCCCGCACCATCATGTCGGCGAAGAAGAGGCCGGCCAGGATCCCGTCGCGCTCCGGGATGTGGCCGCGGAAGCCGAAGCCGCCCGACTCCTCCCCGCCCAGCACGGCGTCGGTCTCCATCATCTTGGGAGCGACATATTTGAAGCCGACCGGCACTTCGTAGACCGGCACGCCGAACTCCTTGCCCAGCTTGTCGGCCATCGAGGTCATGTTCAAGGCGCGGACGACCGGGCCGCGCCAGCCGCGGATCTCGAAGAGGTACAGCATCAGCAGCGCGTAGACCTGGAGCTGGTTGATGAAGCGGCCGCCCTCGTCGATGATGCCGACCCGGTCGGCGTCACCGTCGGTTGCGACGCAGAGGTCGTAGCCGCCCGACTTCATGGTCGCCAGCGCCGCGCCCAGGTTGGGAGTGATCGGCTCCGGGTTGACCCCGCCGAAGAACGGGTTGCGCTCGTGGTGCAGCTCGACGACCCGGGTGGAGCCGCCGTCGAGCATGCCGGCGATGTAGCCGTAGCCCGAGCCGTACATGCAGTCGTGGAGGACCTTCAGGTCCGCCGCCCGGAGCGCGTCGAGGCTGACCATCCGGCCGACCTGCGCCACATAGGCCGGCATCGGGTTGTAGACCTCGACCAGCGGCTCACGCTCGCCGTGCTTGACAGAGTCGGCCGTGAGGCCGGCGATCCGCTCCTCGAGCTCGCGGATCACCTCGGTCGGTGCCGAGCTCCCGGTCTCCGGCTTGTACTTGACGCCGTTGAACATGTAGGGGTTGTGGCTCGCCGTGATGGCCACAGCGCCCGCCGCCTTGCGGTCGATGACCGTCCAGGAGGCGACCTGGGTCGGCGATGGGCGGTCGAAGAGCAGCGTCCGGATCCCGTTGCCGGCGAAGATCCTCGCGACCTCGTCGGAGAACGCCTCGGCGCCGAAGCGACAGTCGAACCCGATCACGCCGAGCGGCCCGGGGCCCCTGCTGTTGAGGTAGTCGGCGACGCCCTGGGCGACCAAGCGCAGGTTGGCGAAGGTGAAGTCGTCGGCGATGATCCCCCGCCAGCCGTCGGTGCCGAACTTGATGCTTGGCTTCACCACCCGCCCACTAACTTACAAGTAGCCGGTCTTGCCGGTCTTCCGGAGCATCTCGACGATCTTCTTGACGTCCTGGGCCCGGGAGCGGGGAAGCACGAGGAGGGCTTGGTCGGTGTCGATGACGATTAGGTCCTCGATCCCGATCGCGGCCACCAGCTTGCCGGGCGCCGAGAGAAGCGAGCCGCGCGTGTCGATGACGGCCGACTCTCCGTCGATCGAGTTGCCGTTCTCGTCCCCGGGCAGCATCTCGAGGAGCTCGGCCCAAGAGCCGACGTCGAGCCATTCGAAGGTTCCCGGGACCAGGTAGAGGCGGTCGGTCCGCTCCAGGACCGCGTAGTCGACCGCCTCGTTGGGCAGGTCGGCGTAGCTCCCTGTCCCCGCCCGCACCCCGAGCAGCCCCTCGTAATGACGCGGCGCCACCCGCTCCAGCTCGTCGAGGAAGGCCGAGGCGCGCCAGGCGAACATGGAGAGGTTCCAGTAGTAGCGGCCGCTGGCGAGGTACTCCTGCGCTCGCACCAGGGTCGGCTTCTCGACGAACTCTTCCACCGGGTAGGCCTCCCCCTCCCGTTCGGCGACCCGGATGTAGCCGAAGCCGGTCGCCGCGTAGGTGGGCTGGATGCCGATGGTGACCAGGCGGCCGCCGGTCTGGGCGGTGCGGATCGCCATGTTGATGGAGTCGCGATAAGCGTCGGCTCCCTGGATCACGTGGTCGGCGGCGACCGAGACCATGATCGCCTCGGGGTCGCTGTCGGCGATCTGGAACGCGGCCAGACCGAGGGCGTTGGCGGTGCCCCGGGCGGTCGGCTCGACGACGAAGAGGGCCTCCGGCAGCTGCACCTTGATCATCGGTACCTGCCGCTCCTCGGTGAGCACGAAGACCCCGTCCGTCAGCGGCGCGATCCGGTCATAGGTTTCCTGCAGCAGCGAGCGGCCGTTGCCGGTGAGGTCGAGCAGGTGCTTCGGTCGCTGCTGGTTCGACCACGGCCAGAGCCGTGTGCCGGCACCCCCGGCCGGGATCACCGCGAAGGTGGTCAAGCTTTCCCCTTCTCTCTAGCGCCGCGCGCCGAGCTCGGCCTTGAGGTCGGCCGCCCGGCCGGTGTCCTCCCAGGGTGCGTCGATGTCGGTCCGGCCGAAGTGGCCGTAGCAGGCAGTGGGCCGGAAGAGCGGCCGCCGCAGGTTGAGCTCCTTGATGATCCCCAGCGGACTGAGGTCGAATTGGCGCTCGACGGCGCGGCGGATGTCCTCGTCGGGCGCCTTGCCGGTCCCGAAGGTGTCGACGTTGACCGCCACCGGCTTGACCACCCCGATCGCGTAGGCGAGCTGGACCTCGACCCGGCTCGCCAGGCCGGCCGCCACGATGTTCTTGGCGACGTGGCGCGCGCCGTAGGCGCCGGCGCGGTCGACCTTGGTCGGATCCTTGCCCGAGAAGCAGCCACCGCCGGTGCGGGAGTAGCCGCCGTAGGAGTCGACCTGCGTCTTGCGGCCCGTGAGGCCGACATCGGCGACCGGTCCGCCGGTGACGAAGCGGCCGGTCGGGTTGATGTAGGACTTGACCTCGGCCGCCTCACCGGTACCGAGGACGGAGACGATGACCTCTCGGTACACGTCTTCGCGAAGCTCCTCGATCTTAACCTCGTCGTGGTGCTGGGCCGAGATCACGACGGTGCTTGCCGCAGGCTTGGCGTCGTCGCCGAAGCGCTTGGCGTCCTCGCCGTAGGCCACGGTGACCTGGACTTTGCCATCGGGCCGCAGGTAGGAGAGCGTATGGTCGCGGCGCACCTCGGCCAGCCGGCGGGCAAGGCGATGGGCGAGGCTGATCGGCAGCGGCATCAGCTCGGGCGTCTCGTCGCAGGCGAACCCGAACATCATCCCGGAGTCGCCCGCGCCCCCCACATCGACGCCCTGGGCGATGTCGGGCGACTGCTCGTCGATGCTCACCATCACGCCGCAGGTCTCCGAGTCGAAGCCGTACTTGGCCCGGGTGTAGCCGACCTCGCGCACGGTCTGCCGGATGATTCGCGGGATGTCTACGTAGCAGTCGGTCGTGATCTCCCCCATCACCGTCACCAGGCCGGTGGTGACAGCCGTCTCGCAGGCCACGCGGGCGAGCGGGTCGCGGGAGAGGATGGCGTCGAGGATGCCGTCCGAGATCTGGTCGGCGAGCTTGTCGGGGTGACCCTCGGTCACCGACTCCGATGTGAAGAGCGACATGGCGGTTTCCTACCTCCTGCGAACTCCCCGCGCCGGCAAGACCGAGGCTCCGTTCGGCCGCGATCCCAAGCGCCAGGTTGCTGCCCGCCAGCTTATCCCAGGGTCACGCAAACTGGTTCCGATGGCAGGCACCCCCCTCGACCGAGTCCGAGCGATCTGCCTCGCCCTGCCCGACACCAGCGAGCGGCTCAGTCATGGCACCCCTCATTGGTTCGCCGGCAAGCGGAACTTCGTCGCCTACTGGAACAACCACCACGAAGACGGCCGCCACTGCATCTGGTGCGCGGCGCCCGAGGGGGCCCAGCAGCTGCTGGTCGAGGCCGACCCGGAGCACTTCTTCGTCCCGCCCTACGTCGGCTTCCGGGGCTGGCTCGGTGTCCACCTCGACCGCGGCCTGGAGTGGGAGGAGATCGCCGGCGTGGTCCAGACGGCGCACCGCGCAGTCAGACCCCCGCACAAGTCGCCCTCCCCTCCCGCGGAACGGGGAGGGTGATCGACTCTTCTCTTAGGTCCCCTCTTCCCAGGAGTTGATGTACTTCTCCTGCTCAGCGGTCAGGGTGTCGATGCTGACGTGCATCGCCTCCAGCTTCAGGCGGGCGACCTCGGCGTCGAGCTCCTTGGGCACGTCGTAGACCTTCGGCTCCAGGTTCGCCTGGTTCTTGGCCATCCACTCGGCCGAGACAGCCTGGTTCGCGAAGCTCATGTCCATGACGGCTGCCGGGTGGCCCTCGGCCGCGGCCAGGTTGACGAGGCGGCCCTCGCCGACCACGTGGACGCGGCGGCCGTCGCTCATCCTGTACTCCTGCACGAACTGGCGGACCTGGCGGACCGAGCCGGCCAGGTCGTCCATCGCGGCGAGGTTGATCTCAGAGTTGAAGTGGCCCGAGTTGGCCAGGATGGCGCCGTCCTTCATCGCCTCGAAGTGGGCTCGGTCAAGCACATTGACGTCGCCAGTGACGGTTACGAAGATGTCGCCCACCCGCGCCGCCTCCGCCATCGGCATCACCTGGAAGCCGTCCATCACGGCCTCGAGGGCCCGCAGCGGGTCGATCTCGGTGACGATGACCTGGGAGCCCATGCCCCGGGCCCGGGAGGCGAGGCCGCGGCCGCACCAGCCGTAACCGGCGACCACGAAGACCTTCCCCGCGAGGAGCACGTTGGTCGCCCGGATGATGCCGTCGAGCGTCGACTGGCCGGTGCCGTAGCGGTTGTCGAACATGTGCTTGGTCAGCGCCTCGTTGACGGCCACGATCGGGTACCTGAGGACGCCCTGGGCGGCCATGGCGCGAAGTCGGACGACGCCGGTGGTCGTCTCCTCGGTGCCGCCGGTGACCTCGGGCAGGAGGTCGGTCCGCTCCCGGTGGAGCATCGTCACGAGATCGGCGCCGTCGTCCATCGTGAAGTTGGGCCGGTGTTCGAGGGCACTTGCGATGTGGGAGTAGTAGGTGTCGTTGTCCTCGCCCTTGATCGCGAAGGTGGGGATGCCGTGCTCTTCGGTCAGCGCGGCGGCGACGGCGTCGTTGGTCGAGAGCGGGTTGGAGGCGCAGAGCACGATGTCGGCGCCACCGGCCTTGAGAGTGACCATCAGGTTCGCCGTCTCACTGGTGACGTGGAGGCAGGCGGACACCCGCAGACCGGCCAGCGGCTTTTCCGTCCTGAACCGGTCGCGGATCAGGAGCAGGACCGGCATCTCGCGAGCCGCCCAATCGATCAGCCCTTGGCCCTCCTTCGCGAGGCCAAGATCCTTTACGTCGCCTTCAGTCGCCCTCAAATTCGATTTCACTCCGGACATCGTAACCGGCGAGCACTTCTCTCCCTTTGAGGTCGACCAGCTCCACCAGGAAGCCGAAGCCGACCACCTCGCCACCCAGCATCTCGACCAGCTGGCCCACCGCCCGGGCAGTGCCGCCGGTGGCGATGAGGTCGTCCACCACGAGCACCCGCTGGCCCTGGCGGACCGCGTCCTCATGGATGAAGAGGGAGTCGTTCCGGTACTCGAGGGTGTACTCGATGGTCCGTGTCGTGTAGGGCAGCTTGCCCGACTTTCGCACCGGCACGAAGCCGGCTCTGAGCTCTTTCGCGATCGCCGCGCCGAAGATGAAACCACGAGCCTCCATCGCCGCGACGAGGTCGACGCGGGCGTCCAGCCAGTGGCTGCTCATGGCCTCAATCGATTCCGCCAGGGCACGGGCATGGCCGAGCAGCGGGGTGATGTCGCGGAACATGATCCCCGGGATGGGAAAGTCGGGGATCGTCCGGATGTGGTCGCGGAGGTTCACGCTCGGATCGCCTGGCGGAAGTACTCAACGGTCAGCTTGAGGCCCTCATCGAGCTGCACCGACGGCCCCCAGC
>JALZAP010000117.1 GCA_030948245.1 Candidatus Dormiibacterota bacterium
TGATCGCGATCGAGGACATCCTGTCTGGGCTGCCTGTCGAATGAACAGGCTTTTCGTTTGTGCTGTCGCCCGCCGCGCTGCGGATCATCCAGGAGGGCACCTGCGAGGTGCGCGCCGAGCACCAGGGCGAATCGCTCTCCCTCCTGACCCTGGGGCCGGGGGACTTCATGGGCGTCGACTCACTCTTCTCGGACGACCCCCTTCCCGTGTACCTGCGGGCGCTCACGGAGTGCAAGCTCCTCGTCCTCGAAGGTGACATGGTTGCGCGCGCAGCTCCCCCCGGATCGGCATTTCGCGAAGCGCTGCGGGTGGCCGCGGGCCAGCGCGACAGCCACCTTCGGGCCATGCTCAACCGGCCCCAGAAGCTCGCGGCCGGCTCCACCGCGACCCAGGTTGCCGTCTACTCGACCAAGGGAGGTTCGGGGCGGACGACGCTGGCCCTGAATCTCGCCGCGGAGCTCGGGCACCGCCACCCGGGCGAGGTGCTGGTCGTCGACCTGGCGCTTCCCTACAACCACATCGCGCTGCTCGGCAACCTGTCGCCGTCGACCTGCCTGGCACGCCTCGGGCAGGCGGCCGAATCCAGCTTCAGCGCGCTGGCGTGGAGCGCCGTGCTCCCCCATCCCGCCGGCTTCATGGTCCTGCCGGCGACGCTCCGGCCGGAGGAGGCCGAGCTCGTCACGCCCCAGCTCCTGCTCCAGGCGATGAACGTGCTGGCGCCCCAGTTCCGCTACATAGTCTTCGACCTCGGTGTTGCACTCGACGACTGCGTGCTGGCCACCCTTGAGATGAGCGACCACCTGATCCTGGTAGCGACGCCGGAGCTCGCCTCGATGCACGACACCCGGCAGGTGATCGACCTCGCGACCCGCATCCTCCACATCCCGGCCGGCCGGGTTCACACCGTCCTCAACCATCGCTCGCCGGATTCGCTGATGAGTCGGAAGGTGGTCGAGGAGGTCCTCGGCCAGGAGCTCGCCGCCGAGTTCCGCTACTTCGGCGTCGGTCCGGAGATGGCCGGCCTCGAGGGCAAGCTGCAGGTCCAGAGCGACCCCGGCGGTCACTTCAGCCGCAGCGTGCGCGCGATCCTCGACCGGGTGATCGAGCCCTCGGTCAGGAAGACCCGTTCGGCCTAGCCGGGCTGGGATCCTTCCCAACTCGGCGAGCGCCCCGCGTTAGCCTTTACGGGCCCCATGCCCTACCTGCCGAGCGCCGACCGCTACGGGAAGATGACCTACCGGCGCAGCGGTCGCAGCGGCCTCCTGCTCCCCGGCCTCTCGCTCGGCCTCTGGCAGAACTTCGGCGGGACGCGTCCGCTGGAGACGAGCCGGGAGATCGTCCGCCGTGCCTTCGACCTCGGCATCACCCACTTCGACCTCGCCAACAACTACGGGCCGCCCTACGGGTCGGCGGAGTCGACCTTCGGCCAGGTCTTCGCTTCCGACCTGGCAGGTTACCGCGACGAGCTCGTCATCTCGACCAAGGCGGGCTACGACATGTGGCCGGGTCCCTACGGCGATTGGGGCTCGCGCAAATACCTGCTCGCGAGCCTCGACCAGAGCCTCGGGCGGATGGGTCTCGACTACGTCGACATCTTCTACTCGCACCGGTTCGATCCCGAGACGCCGCTGGAGGAGACGATGGGCGCCCTCGATTCGGCCGTCCGCAGCGGCAAGGCGCTTTACGCGGGCATCTCCAGCTACACCGGGGCGCAGACGCGGGAAGCGATCGCCATCCTCCGCCGGCTGGGCACGCCGCTGCTTATCCACCAGCCCTCCTACTCGATGCTCAACCGCTGGATCGAGGTCGACCTGCTCGAAGTGCTCGGCGGGGAGGGTGTCGGCTGCATCGTCTTCTCCCCCCTCCACCAGGGGGTACTGACTGACCGCTACCTGCGCGGCATCCCGGAAGGGTCGCGAGCGAGCCGCCCGGGCACGCTGCCGGCTGATTCGATAACCGAAGACGTCCTGGCAAAGGTTCGAGCCCTCAACGATCTCGCCCGGGCCCGCGGGCAGACGCTTGCCCAGTTGGCGCTGGCCTGGACGCTGCGCGATCCCCGGGTCACCTCCGCGATCGCAGGAGCGAGCAGTATTGAGCAGCTCGAGCAGAACGTGGCCGCGCTTGACCGGCTCGACTTCACCCCTGACGAGCAGGCCGCGATCGAGAAGGCGCTCGCCGCCCGCAACTGAAACGCCGAAGGAGGTACGTGCGATGTACATGGTCATCCGCCGCTACGCGATACAGCCGGGCAAGGTCGACGAGGTGGTCCGCAAGGTCGACGAGCAGTACCTCGAAAAGCTGCGGATCATCCCCGGCTACGAGGGCTACTACGTCATCGACTCCGGCGACGGGAAGATCACCTCGATCACCCTCTCCGCCGACGAGGACGTGGCCAAGGAGACGAACCGGCTGAGCAAGGAGTGGGTCGACACCTGGCTGCAAGACGTACACCTCGACCTGGTCGAGACGCTGGAAGGCCGTGTCGTCGTACACGGCGGGTCCTGACCGCGGGTTCACACTGATTTCAACCTCCCCCATCTGCTGGGAGGCCTGCTCCTGTCAGCTGATCGTCGGCAGCCAGGCCGGCCGATCGGCCTCGAACGCCGTCACCTTCTCCAGCTTCCGCATGGTCAGGCCGATCTCGTCCAGTCCGCCCAGCAGGCGCTCCTTGAGGAAGGGCTCGATCTCGAACCTCAAGCTCAATTCGCCAGCTCTGATCGTCTGCCCCTCGAGGTCGACGACCGCTTCCGTCTCGGGCGCTTCGAGGGCGAGGTCGAGCAGCTCGCGGACCTGGCCTTCGGGAAGCGTCAGCGCCGGCACGCCGATGCTGCCGCAGTTGTTCCTAAAGATGTCCGCGAAGGACGGGGCGATGATCACCTCGTAGCCCGCCTCCTGAATCGCCCAGGGCGCGTGCTCGCGGGATGAGCCACAGCCGAAGTTCGGGCCGGTGACAAGGATTCGGGCCCCCCTGTGTTCGGGCCGGTCGAGGATGAAGTCGCCGCGCTTGCGCCAGTCGAAGAAGAGGAACTCGCCAAAGCCGGTCCGCTCGATGCTCTTCAGGAACTGCTTGGGAATTATCTGGTCGGTGTCGACGTCGGCCATGCCGAGCGGCGCCATCCGGCCGGCCACCCGATTGACGGGCTTCATCGGGCCGCCAGCTCCCGGACGTCGGTGAGGTGGCCGGCGATCGCGGCCGCCGCCGCCATCGGCGGGCTGACCAGGTGGGTGCGGCCGCCGGCTCCCTGCCGCCCCTCGAAGTTGCGGTTGCTGGTCGAGGCACAGCGCTCGCCTGGCGCCAGGATGTCGGGGTTCATTCCCAGGCACATCGAGCAGCCGGCGTCGCGCCACTCGAAGCCGGCGTCCTTGAACACCTTGTCGAGGCCTTCCTGCTCGGCGACGATCTTCACGGTGGCCGAGCCCGGCACGACCATCGCCCGGACCCTGGGATGGATGGTCCGCCCTCGAATGACGTCTGCGGCGAGCCGCAGGTCCTCGATCCGCGAGTTCGTGCAGGAGCCGATGAAGACCCTGTCGATGGCAATATCCTCCATCGCCGTCCCCGCCTTCAGGTCCATGTAGCGAAGGGCGCGCTCGGCCGTCTCGTCCCGCGGTTGAGGGATCCGTCCGGTGATGGGGACCGCCTGGCCGGGGTTGGTGCCCCAGGTGACGTACGGCTCCAGGCGGGAGGCGTCGAGGTTGATTTCCCGCTCGCACTCGGCACCGGGGTCGGTCGGCAGGCTCCGCCAGTAGTCGAGGGCCTCCTCCCATTGTTTGCCCTTGGGCGCGTGCCGGCGCGGCTCGAGGTAGGTGAAGGTGGTCTCGTCGGGCGCCACCATGCCGACCCGGGCACCCCACTCGATGGTCATGTTGCAAACCGTCATCCGGCCTTCCATGGAGAGGTCGCGGATGGTCGAGCCGCGATACTCGACGATGTGCCCCTGGCCGCCCGAGACCCCTTCCTGGGCGATCAGGCCGACAACGATGTCCTTCGCCGTGACCCCGACCGGCAGCTTGCCCTCGATGTTGACGAACACGTCGGAGAGGCGCCGCTGGGGCAGGCATTGGGTGGCCAGCACGTGCTCGACCTCGGAGGTGCCGATGCCGAACGCCAGCGCCCCGAAAGCCCCGTGTGTCGATGTGTGGGAATCCCCGCAGACGATCGTCATCCCGGGTTGGGTCAAGCCCAGCTCGGGCCCGATCACGTGGACGATCCCCTGGTGCCGGCTGCCCAGCTTGTAGAGCCGGATACCCTCCCGCTTGCAGTTGGCGTCGAGCGCCTCGAGCTGCTTGCGGGAGAACTCATCGACGACCTCTGGGCCGGTGGGCGTGTTGTGGTCGGTGGTCGCGATCGTGAGGTCGGGCCGGTGCACCTTGCGCCCCGCCAGCTGGAGGCTGGCGAACGGCTGGGGCGAGGTGACCTCGTGGACCAGGTGCAGGTCGATGAAGAGAAGGTCGGGCTCGCCCGGCGCGCTGTCCACGACGTGGCGGTCCCAGATCTTCTGGGCGAGCGTCTGCGGCATGGCGTCAGACTACTAGTCGAATGAAGGGCGGCGTGATCAGGTCGCCTCGAATTCGGCGCTCGACGTCCGAGCAGGTGGCTTACCACGAGGCCGGTCACGTCGTGGTCGGCCACCGCCTCGGACTTACCCTCGTCGATGTCGACGTGCTCGACGACCGCGAAGGCGGCCACGGCCACACCAACTTCGAGACGCCCTCCTGGTTCCGCCGGGATGGCCCGCTCGACGATCGCCAGAAGGCCTTCGCCGAGGCCGTGATAACCACCTTCCTGGCAGGCACCATCGCAGAGTCACGCAGGGCCGGATTTGAAAACTGGGAGGCGGCCGGCTTCGACCTCGACGACGTGGTCCGGGACTGGCTCCTCCTCCTCTTTCCCGCCTCCGAGGCGAGGCAAAGGTTGCCCGACTTCGGCCAGGTCGCGGCCCGGCTGATAGACGACCCGTCCAACCGGGAGGCGATCGAGAAGCTCGCCCGCGCCCTCGGGAAACGGCGCCGGCTGGCAGCCCCCGAAGCCCTCGCGGCAGCTGGCCTTTCTGGGTAGATCCCCGGCGCGCCGCGTTTCAGTCAACGGGCCGGTTGTGCCTTTGACGGTGGGGAAACAGCTGGCCCCGGCAACGTACCCGGCGAGGAATCGTCTCGCCTCGGACGACAACAATTTGGAGGAATCCGCATGAACCTGATCGACCTGAGCCGGCGGCTCTCGCTGAGGGCGGTCCGCCGGCTTGCCAACCGCTATCGCCGGCAGCTCGTCGGCGGTGTGTCCCTTACCGGCGCGGTTGCTTTCAGCATCATGCTGGCGGTGCCCGCAATTGCCCACGACGGAGAGTCGGGAACACCACTGGCCGCCTGCAGCGCCACCCTTCCGCTGACGACTCCCTGCTCAGCGACGGTGACCCCGACGCCGGCAGCCGGCGTGACGGATTACGCGGTCACGCTGCCCGGAGTCGGCACTCTCAACATCACCATCGACCCGGTGACCAACCTGATCACCCTGGCGAAGGTGACCGGCGTGGATCCCGCGTTCACCGCCTCCGCAGTCACCATCAATGAGGATGGCAACAAGGCGTCGGTGACCCTTACCAGCGCCGACGGGACCCAGGTCTACACGATCAAGGCATCGGTCAAGCCGCCGGCGACAGCGGGAGGTGCTCCGACCATCACCGCCAAGGTGAAGACCCCCGAGAAGGAAGAGGCCGACGATGAGTCGGAGGCTTCCGACGCGGATGATGCGCCCGGAGCGGCCAAGCCCGTCAGCGCCCCCAGGGGCGGCGGCGGCGGCGAGCACAAAGGCGGCGGCGGGGGCGACCACTAAACGGAGGTCCCCCGGCTGAGACC
>JALZAP010000118.1 GCA_030948245.1 Candidatus Dormiibacterota bacterium
CCTCGGAGCGGATCCGATCGGCCAGCCCGGTTCCGGTGAGGCCGTGCTCGGCCAGGATGTCGGAACCCTTGCCGTGGGGGAGGAAGCTGTCCGGCAGCGCTGCCACCCTGACCCTTCCAGCCTCACCGGACGGCGCCAGGGCCTCCAGCACCGCTGCGCCAAGGCCACCCGACGCGACCCCATCCTCTGCGGTCAGGAGCAGCGGGTAGCGCTTCGCCCACTCGTCGACCAGCCGGGGATCGATCGGCTTGAGCCAGCGGGCGTTGATCACACCGACCTCGATGCCGTCGGCGGCGAGCAGCTCGGCGGCTTCCCGCGCCGCCCCGACCATCCGGCCAATCGCAAGGATGACGGCGTCGGTTCCCCGGCGGACCTCGTCCCAGCGACCAACCGGGATCGGCTTGCCGGGCATCTCCGGCATTGTCCTTGCCCCGGCCCGCGGATAGCGGATGGCGACCGGGCCGTCGAGCGTCAGGGCGGTCTCGAGCAGCCCCGACAACTCGCTCTCGTCGGCCGGCGAGGCGATCGCCAGGTTGGGCACGGCACGCAGGTAGGAGAGGTCGAAGATGCCGTGGTGGGAGGACCCGTCCGGGCCAGTGACGCCGGCGCGGTCGATGACGAAGACGACCGGCAGCCGGTGCATAGCGACGTCGGTTATCACCTGGTCGTAGGCGCGCTGGAGGAAGGTCGAGTAGATGCAGACGACCGGCCGGCAGCCGGCCAGCGCCAGCCCGGCGGCGAAGGTCACAGCGTGCTGCTCGCAGATGCCGACGTCATAGAACCGCTCGGGAAATTCGCGGCTGAAGTCGAGCAGCCCGGTCGAGGACGCCATCGCGGCGGTCATCGCGACAACCTCCGGGTGGCGGATCGCGGCTGACATCAGCGCTTCGCCGAAGACGTCGGTGTAGCTGAGCTCGGAGTTGCGTGCGCGCCCGGTTTCCGGGTCGAAGGCACTGACGCCGTGGAGCTTGTCGATCTCGTCGTCGATCGCCGGGCCGTAGCCGCGGCCCTTCTCGGTGATGACGTGGATGACCGCGGGCTCTCCGACGTCGCGCGCTCGCGCCAGCACCTGCTCGAGGGAGGCGAGGTTGTGACCGTTGACCGGCCCCGCGTACTTGAGGCCGAGGCTGTCGAAGACAGTAGTGGGCTGAACGAGCTGCTTCAGGCTCTCCTTCAGCCGGTAGGCGGCCTGGTTGGCTGCCGGACCGACGGCAGGAAGTTCGCGCAGGCGATCCGAGATCTCGCCCTTGAGCCGCTCGTAGCGGGGGTCCACGGACAGGTTCGCCAGGTGGCGCGCGAGCCCGCCCACCGTCGGCGCGTAGGACCGGCCGTTGTCGTTGATGACGATGATCAGGTTCGGCGGCTGGAGGTGGGCGACCTGGTTGAGCGCCTCCCACGCCATCCCGCCGGTGAGCGCGCCATCCCCGATCACGGCGATGACATGGCCGGGCTCACCCCTGCGCAGCCGCGCCTGGGCGATCCCCAACGCATAGCTCAACGAGGTGGACGCGTGGCTGTTCTCGATCCAGTCGTGCTCGCTCTCGGCGCGCGACGGGTAGCCGCTCATGCCACCCGCCTGGCGGAGCGTCTTGAAGCCGGCTGCCCTGCCCGTCACAAGCTTGTGGACATAGGCCTGGTGGCCGGTGTCCCAGATGATCGCATCGCGGGGGCTGGCGAACACGCGGTGAAGGGCGAGCGTGAGCTCGACCACGCCCAAATTGGGCGAGAGGTGCCCGCCGGTCGTGGAGATGTGCTCGATCAGGAACGCGCGGATCTCGGTCGCGAGCGTTTCCAGCTGGGATGCCGACAGACCGCGCAGGTCGGCCGGCGACTTGATCGTTTCGAGCAAGGGGGTAACTCTAACCGTACGTCTAACGGGGTTCGGCGGCCATGAGTTCCGCCAGCTGAACGCAGATCCGGGTCCCGGCGCCGGTTGGCGCGCGGGGGATCGTCGTCAGGTCGCCCTTGTCGTTCCAGGAGCTCGCCGCGATGTCGAGGTGAACCCAGGGCTTGCCCTCAACGAACTGCTCGATGAACATGCCGCCGGTTATCGATCCGGCCTGGCCATAGTCGGCGTTCTTGAGATCGGCGTAGCGGCTCTGGAGGAGGACGGCGTAGTCGGCGTAGATCGGCAGCCGCCAGACCCGGTCGCCGGCGCGGTCGGCGGCCTCCCAAACCCGGGCCCAGAGCGCGTCGTCATTGGCGACCGCGGCCGTCGCGGCGTGGCCGATCGCCACCGTCGCGGCGCCGGTCAGGGTGGCCAGGTCGACGATGTGGGTCGCGCCGTGGCGGATCGCGTAGGTGATCGCGTCGGCTAGCACGAGGCGGCCCTCGGCATCGGTGTTGACGATCTCGACCGTCTTGCCCCCGGCCCCGGTGTAGACGTCCCCCGGCTTCATCGCCGTGCCGCTCGGCATGTTCTCGCAGGACGCGATCACCGCCATCACGTCGAGGGGCAGGCGCCGGGCCGCGATCACCTCGAAAGCGGCCAGGACGGCGGCGGCGCCGCCCATGTCGCCCTTCATCCGGTGCATGCCTTCGGCCTTCTTGATCGAGATGCCGCCGGAGTCGAAGGTGATCCCCTTGCCGATCAACGCCAGCGTCGGGCCGCCCTCCGGCCCGCGGCGCCGCAAGGAGATCAGGCGCGGCGGCACGGTCGATCCTTGGGCGACCGCCATAAGCAGGTTGTAGCCGCCGGCCCGGAGCTCCTCCGGCCCGAGCACCTCGATCTCCAGCTCGTAGCGGCGGGCCATCCGGCGGGCCTCTTCGGCGAGGTACTCGGGCGTCTTCTGGTTGGCAGGGAGATTGACCCATTCCCGGGCGCGGTTGGTGGCCACACCCAGCTGCTCGGCGGCGACGACCTCCCGTTCCCGGTCGAGGCCGAAGCCGAGCAGGATCAATTCCTCCAGCTCCGCCCGGTCCTTCTGGCCGGACTGCCGGCTGCGCTGCTCCCAGGTGCCCATGATCGAGCCCTCGACGACAGCCGCCAGGTTCCTCTCGTCGACCGGCGGCGCCTTGACGACCGCAACGCTTCGGTAGCCGTGGCTGCGGGCCACCCGGATCATCTCGTGGTGGGCGTAGCGCATCCGCTGCCCGTCCATGTCACGGAGGCTGCCGAGCCCGTAGAGGAGGAGCCGGCGGCTGGGCACCTGGCCCGAGAGGTGGACAGGCAGGATCTCCATCAGGCGGCCCCGGTGCTCGCCCCGGCTGATGATCTCGGCGACCAGCCCGCCAAGCTGGCGATCGAGCTCCGCGACCTCGTCGGGAACCCCTCTCCCGGCCACCACCGGGATCGCGATTGCGTCGGCCTGGACCTGGACCGAGTTGAGCGGCGAGAGAGTGATCTTCAAAGCGGAATCAGGGTACTGAAAGCAGCGGCGGTAAACTCCGAGCATGGCTGATAAAGGCGGCGCGAAGGAGTTCGGCTTCGACACCCTGGCGGTCCATGCCGGGCAGCGGCCCGATCCCGTGACGGGCGCCCGCGCGGTGCCCATCTACCAGACCGGCGCCTACGTCTTCGAGGACGCCGACCATGCGGCCAACCTTTTCGCGCTGCAGCGCTTCGGGAACATCTACTCGCGGATCATGAACCCGACCGTCGCCGTCTTCGAGGAGCGGATGGCGGCGCTCGAGAACGGCATCGGGGCGCTCGCCACGGCCTCGGGCCAGGCGGCCCAGTTCATAACCCTCTTCACCCTGATGCAGGCTGGCGACGAGTTCGTCTCTTCCTCGACCCTCTATGGCGGCTCGTTCCAGCAGTTCGACGTCTCCTTCCGCAAGCTGGGCATCAACGCCCGCTTCGTCGACGCCTCCGACCTCGACTCCTGGCGGGAGGCGATAACGGACAGGACCAAGTGCCTCTACGCGGAGATCATGGGCAACCCGAAGATCGACGTCCTCGACATCGAGGGCGTCGCCAAGATCGCCCATGACGCGGGCGTTCCGCTGGTCGTCGACAACACCTTCGCCTCTCCCTATCTCTGCCGGCCGCTCGACTGGGGCGCCGACATCGTCGTCCACTCCGCGACAAAGTTCATCTGCGGCCACGGCACGACGATCGCCGGCGTCATCGTCGACGGCGGCAAGTTCCCCTGGAACAATGGCAAGTTTCCGGGCATGACGGAGCCGTCGAAGGGTTACCACGACCTCCGCTTCTTCGAGTACTTCGGCGACTTCGGCTGGCTGATGAAGGCCCGCGCGGAGATGCTCCGCGACTACGGGCCGACGATGCAGCCGTTCGCCGCCTTCCTGCTGCTGCAGGGCTTGGAGACGCTCCACGTTCGGATGGACCGCCACGTCGCCAACGCGCAGAAGGTGGCCGAGTTCCTGGAGACGCACCCGGCGGTCGAGTACGTCAACTACCCCGGGCTGAAGTCGAACCGCTACCACGAGCTCGCCCAAAAGTACCTGCCCAAGGGATCGGGCTCGATCTTCACCTTCGGCATCAAGGGCGGCCGCGAGGCCGGCAAGCGTTGCATCGAGGCGGTCCAGCTCTTCTCCCACGTGGCCAACGTCGGCGACGCCAAGTCGCTGATAATCCACCCCGGTTCGACGACCCATCAGCAGCTCAACGACGAGGAGCTGCGCGGAGCCGGCATCGGCCCTGAGATGATCCGAATCTCGATCGGGATCGAGGACGTCGAGGACATCCTCTGGGACCTCGAGCAGGCGCTGGCGAAGTCGCAGCAGAGCGTGGTTTCCGAGCCGGCTGCCGTCTCCCCCAACGGGGACGCCAAGGCCGGCCATTCCATCCTTTCGAAGGCGTTCGGGGCGCCCTACCAAAGGTGAGCGCTGTAGGCGAGCGGAACGACCTCGGACTTACCGCCTGGGACCGCTACCGGATCCTCACCACCTATCGCACGATCGCGATGGTCGGGCTCTCGACCAACTATTACAACGCGTCATCCTTCGCGGCCATCTACCTCGACGCCAACGGCTACGACATCGTCCCCGTCAACCCGGTCCAGGCGGGCAAGGCGGAGATCCTCGGCAAACCCGTCTACGCCTCATTGCAGGATGCCGCCCGCGACCACGAGATCGACATCGTCGACGTCTTCCGGCCATCGGAAGAGGCTCCTGAACTCGCCCAGCAGGCGGCCGACATTGGCGCCAAAGTCTTCTGGTGCCAGCTCGGAGTGATCTCCGAAGAAGCGGCCGAGATCGCCCGTGGGAAGGGCCTCGAGGTGGTCATGGACCGCTGCTGCAAGATCGAGCACGCCCGCTTCTTCGGCGGTTTGCGCACGATCGGGCTGAACACTGGAGTGGTCACCAGCCGCCTGGCCATGAAGATCCCCGAGGGCTGAGTCATGGAGAAGGTCAAGGTTGCGGCGGTCCAGGCGGCGCCGGTATTCCTCGATACCGAGGCGACGGTCGACAAGATCGAGAAGCTCGCCACCGAAGCTTCAGCCGCCGGCGCGGGGCTGATCGTGTTCCCGGAGACGTTCGTCCCAACCTATCCCGACTGGGTGTGGCGGGCGAAGCCCTGGCAGGACTCCGGGCAGTGGTACGGGCGCCTCCTCGAGGAGTCGGTGGTCGTCCCCGGCCCGGTGACCGAGCGGCTCGGCCGCGTGGCGCGGACGGCCGCCGCCTACCTGGCTATCGGCGTCAATGAGCGGGAGCCTCACGGCAGCACCATCTACAACACGCTGCTCTACTTCGACGACTCCGGGCGCCTCGTCGGCACGCACCGCAAGCTGATGCCGACCGGCCCGGAGCGGCTGGTCTGGGGCCAGGGCGACGGGTCGACTCTGACCGTTCTCGACACCCCCTTCGGGCGCCTCGGCGGGCTGATCTGCTGGGAGAACTACATGCCCCTGACGCGGGCAGCGATGTACGCCCAGGG
>JALZAP010000119.1:0-1437 GCA_030948245.1 Candidatus Dormiibacterota bacterium
GGCGAGGGCCCGATCCGCGCCAACGCTCCCGTGATAATCGACATCTTCCCCCGCGGCCGGGTCTCCCGCTACCACGGAGACCTGACCCGGACGATCGTGGTCGGCAAGGTGCCGGAGCAGGTTCACCGGATGCACGCGGTCGTCCTCCAGGCGCTCGACGCGGCGATCTCGATGATCAGGCCAGGCATCACCGGCCGGGCTGTCAACGATCGGGTCTGCCGGGTTCTCAAGGAAGGTGGCTTCGGCGCCGCCTACGAGGGCTACAAGCCACCCGAGGGGACTCCGATGATGATCCATTCGACCGGGCACGGCGTCGGCCTCGACGTTCACGAGCTTCCCAACCTGCGGCCGAGCGATGTACCCCTCGAGGTGGGTGACGTGGTGACGGTCGAGCCGGGTCTCTACCTGGAGGGCCTGGGTGGGTTACGAGTCGAGGACACCGGTATCGTCACGGCGGATGGCTTCCGCAATTTCACGTCGATCAGCCGGAGCCTCGATCCCCGGGCCTACATGTAAAGTAGGCGTTGACGTGGAGCCAACCGCGACGTGACCGAAACTCTCGGGGATCGCGTCCGGAAGGTCCGCATGGAGCGGGGGATGAGCCTTGCCAAGGTGGCCGGCGCGGATTTCAGTCGCGCCTTCCTGAATCAGGTCGAGCTGAACAAGAGCCGACCTTCGGTCCGCGTCCTGCGGGTGATCGCCGACCGCCTCGGGACCCCGGTCGACTACCTCCTCGACGGTTCCACGCCGAGCCTCGACCGAGAGATCGTCCTCGAGAAGGCGCGCCTCGAGCTGGCCCGGGGAGACTGCAAGGGATGCCTTACGGTGATCGAGCCGGCCCTGGATGCGCGGGAGTGGCCGCTCGGGGTGGACGCCCGGCTGTGTGCCGGCGAGGCGATGTTGAAGCTGGGTGGGGCCGAAGAGGCCGGCCGCCTCCTGGAAGAGCAGCGGGCCGAAATCAAAGCCCATGGCGACGCCTATCGTCTCCAGCGTCTGGACGCCATCTTGGCCCGCCAAGATCACCGGCTGGACGCCGCGGGCTATGCCGCGCTAGGTGTGGCGATGCTTCGCGACGGCAATGGCGCCGCCGCCCTGGAGCATTTCCGAACCGCCCGGATCCTCCTCGAGGGGTGAACCGCCCTGCGCCTACTGGCCGGCCGGGAAGGTGAAGGTCGGTGGCGCCGTGACCTCGGGAGGCGTGACCTCGAGGACGACCTGGGTGTGGGCGGCGAGCACGATCTTGCGAGGGTCGCCCGTGTACGGCTTGCCGTCGACGAACATGACCAGCTTCTGGTCCCTGGTGAGCACGGTCGCGCCGATCTGGGTGCTGCTGAGGGGCTTCTTCCAGATGTCGAAGACGTCGCCCAAGGTGAACTTGCGAGCTGCCGAGGACTTCGGCGCCTCGATGTGGATGACGCCGTCGGTGGCGTGGACGTG
>JALZAP010000119.1:1447-5825 GCA_030948245.1 Candidatus Dormiibacterota bacterium
CAGTAGAGGCAGGCCGGCGTGGCGTTCTGGTCGATCCCGACCCCGGCGGGGAGGGTGGTCTCGTTGCCGCCGATGATCATCGAGAGGTGGGCGTGGTAGTGGACGGCCAGCTGTTCGTTGGACTGGCAGGGAATCCCGCTTATGGTCGGATCGGTCGCGGCGGTGCCGCCGGGGTTACGCAGGATCCAAACGACGAGAACGATCGCACCCAACAGCAGGAGGCCGCCGATGATTATCGGCAGCAGCGGCAGATCCTCGTACCAGGCCTTGCGGGTCTGGAGGCGCGCGTACCTGCGGGCGGCGCCCTTGCGAACCTTGGTCTTGCTCAACTGAACTCCACTGGAGGGGCTGTCGACGCGGCGGCCCAAGAGGCCGGCTCGCTGGTCCCTGTTAGAATACCGGGGTTCCTTTCTGGTTCCGGCCGGAGTGTTTCCGTTGAGCCCGGGGCCTGATCCACGGAGAGGAGAATTTCCAACTCAAATTGCAGCGCGACTACGAGATCCTTTACATCGTCCGTCCCGACGTCGAGGAAGCCGACCTACCCGATGTGACCAAGCGCGTCGAGACGCTCATCGAGAGCCTCGAAGGCAACATCCAGAACACCAACGTCTGGGGCAAGCGTCGCCTGGCCTACGAGGTCGACCATCTCAAGGAGGGCCACTATGTCCTCACCGACTTCCAGATCGAGCCCGCGCGGGTGCCCGAGATGGAGGCCACACTCAAGATCTCCGACACCGTCTTCCGGCACCTGATCGTGCGGAAGCCGGTCCTCAAGCCCGGAACCACGACCGAGACCGAGGCCGCGGCGGTATCCGCCCCGCTCCAAGCCGAGGACGAGGTCGCGGCAGCCGGCGGCGACGTGCCCGAGCCGACCACCGAGGCGGCGTCAGACGCTATGGCTCCAGTGACTGTTGGGGCCGAGGAGGAGGAGGCAGAGTAATGGCCAATCTGAACAAGGTGATGCTGATTGGGCGTCTAACCAAGGACCCTGAGATGCGCTACACGCCGAGCGGCCAGCCGGTCACCTCATTCTCGATCGCGACCAATCGGTACACGTCGGGTGCCGATGGCGAGCGGAGGGAGTTCACCGACTACCACAACATCGTCGCCTGGAACATCGGCAAGCGGACCCTTGCCCAGCTGGTCGCCGACAATCTCCGCAAGGGGTCCCTGGTCTACATCGAAGGGCGGCTGCAGACTCGCTCGTGGGAAGGCCAGGACGGCCAGAAGCGGCGCGCCACGGAGGTCGTCGCCAATGACGTCGAGTTCCTCGAGTCCCGCGGCGCGGGGGCCGGAGTCGGTGTCGCCGCCTCGCCCGTTGACGACCTGCCCGGAATGGCCGAGGAAATGCCGCGGGACGTTGATCCCGACGAGATCCCTTTCTAGGAGTTAGGTAGAGAAGAATGCCGCCAAGAGAAGGAAAGCCGAAGCGTGCGCACCGCAAGGTATGCAGCTTCTGCGTTGAGAAGGCCCAGTACATCGATTACAAGGAGGTCTCGCGGCTCCGCCGGTTCATCTCCGAGCGGGGCAAGATCCTCCCTCGTCGGGTCACCGGCACCTGCGCCCGGCACCAGCGCCCGCTGACTGTCGCCCTCAAGCGCGCCCGCCAGATCGCCCTGATCCCATTCACCTCCGATCACCGCTAGCCCTGTGACCCAGCAGCTCCGCATCCCCGGGCCGACGCCCCTGCCGGAGCGAGTCGTGCGCGCCATGGGCCGCCCGATGATCGACCACCGGGGGTCGGAATTCGCGGCGATGCATCGTGAGATCGCCGCCGGCGTGCGAGAGGTTTTCGGCACCAGCACGGCCGACCTCCTGATCCTCAGTTCATCGGGGACCGGCTCGATGGAGTCGGCAGTGGCCAACCTGGTCTCGCCCGGCGACCGGGTCGTCGTCTGCACCTGCGGCGTTTTCGGCGACCGTTTCGTCGACATCAGTGCTGCCTACGGGGCCGAGGTCGTGAAGCTGGCCGTCGACTGGGGCCAGCCCATCGAGCCGCAGCGCCTTGCCGAGGTGCTCTCCGAAAACCCTGACGCGGGGGTCGTCTTCCTCACCCACAACGAGACCTCTACCGGGGTCACCAACCAGCTGGCATCGCTCGCCAAGGTCGCCCGCGACGCCGGCCGCCTGGTCGTCGTCGACGCCATCTCCTCGGCCTCCTCGATGCCGCTCGAGATGGATGCCTGGGGGCTCGACGTGGTGCTCAGCGGCAGCCAGAAAGGCTGGATGGCCCCGCCCGGGATCGCCTTCGCGGCGGTCGCAGCGCGGGCTTGGGAGGTCGTCGAGCGCTCCCGTTCGCCGCGCTTCTACTTCGACTGGAAGTCCCACCGCACGTGGGCCGAGAAGGGCTTCACGCCCTCCACCCCGTCAGTGAGCACCCTCTTCGCGGTCCAGGAAGGCATCCGCATCCTGAAGGAAGAAGGCCTCGAAGCCGCCTACCGAAGGCATCGCCTGATCGCCGACGCCACCGCTGCCGGACTGCAAGCAGCCGGGCTGACCCTGCTGGCGCGCGAGGGATACCGGTCGGCGACCGTGACAGCCGCCGTCGTGCCCGACGGAATCGCGGTGGAAGACCTTCGCAAGCTCCTCAGCAGCCGCCACGGCGTCGTCATCGCGGGCGGCCGCGGCAACGCCAAGATCAGCGAGCGGATCGTCCGAATCGGGCATCTTGGCGCGGTCAGCCAGGGCGACATCGTGCAGGTCCTCTGGGCGATCGAGGCGGCCCTCGAGCAGCTCGACCACGCGCCCGCCGACGGCCGGACGCTCGCCGCGGCGACATCCGTTCTCGCGGACGCTCCGGAGAAGGTCGGCTCGCCGCAGTAGTGCGGATTCTGGTCGCTGACCAGCTGGCCGAGGACGGCTTGGCCCGGCTTCGGGAGCTGGGAGAGGTCGAGGTGCGGACCGGTCTCGACGAGGCGGCGCTGGTAGCCGCCATCGGCGAGTTCGACGCGCTGGTGGTCCGCTCCCAGACCCGCGTCAGCGAACCGGTCCTCGAGGCGGGCAAGCGCCTTCGCGTGGTGGGCAGGGCGGGTGTCGGCGTCGACAACATCGACGTGGTCGCCGCCACCCAGCGAGGGATCCTGGTCGTCAACGCGCCTCGCGGCAACATCGCCGCGGCCGCCGAGCACACCATCGCCCTCCTGCTGGCGTCCGCCCGCTGGATCCCCCAGGCGGACGCCTCGGTCCGGCGGGGCGAATGGCAGCGATCCAAGTACATCGGGGTCGAGATCCGCGGCAAGACGCTCGGGGTTATCGGCCTCGGCAACATCGGCACCGAGGTCGCCAAGCGGGCCCAGGGCCTGGAGATGGAGGTGATCGCCTTCGACCCGGTGGTGCCCGAGGAGCGCGCCGAGCAGTTCAACGTCGAGCTGGTCGGGCTCGACGACCTCCTCCGCCGCTCCGACTTCGTCACCGTTCATGTCCCACTCGTGGAGGGCACCCGGAACCTGCTCAACGCCGAACGCTTGGCGCTGCTGAAGCCGACGGCGCGGCTGATCAACGCGGCCCGGGGCGGCATCGTCGACGAGGCGGCGCTCGCCGACGCGCTCAGCCGGGGCGCGCTGGCGGCCGCCGCCGCCGACGTCTTCGAGCACGAGCCGCCATCGGGGAGCCCGCTGCTGGAGCTGCCCAACTTCATCGCCACGCCCCACATCGCCGCCTCGACAACCGAGGCCCAGACCTCGGTCGCCTTCGACGTCGCCGAGGAGGTGGCCGCGGTGCTGGCCGGCGAGCTCCCCCGCTACACGGTGAACGCGCCCGCCCTCCCGCCCGAAGAGCTCGCCTTCCTCCGCCCCTTCGCCCAGCTGGCGGA
This sequence comes from Candidatus Dormiibacterota bacterium, assembly GCA_030948245.1. Taxonomy (GTDB): domain Bacteria; phylum Chloroflexota; class Dormibacteria; order Dormibacterales; family Dormibacteraceae; genus UBA6019. The sequence continues at coordinate 5,259 of JALZAP010000119.1, forward strand.
GCGAATGGGCTCGCTGTTCGTCCAGCTCGCCGGAGGGCGGGTCGGCACGCTGGAGATGGTCTACGAGGGTGAGGTCGCCGAAGCCGACCCATCGCTCCTGACGGCGGCCGCCGTCCGCGGCCTGCTCGCGCCCTTCACCGAGGAGCGGATCAACAACGTCAACGCGCGGTTGGTCGCTGCCGGCCGCGGCCTGCGGCTGGTCGAGCAGCGGGTCGCCGGCTCTGGGACGACCAGCTACCCAAGCGTCGTCCGGCTCCGCGTCGGTGACTTCGAGGCCTCGGGCACGGTGCTCTTCGGAGAGCCGCGCGTGATCGGTATCGGGGCATTCCGGGTCGACCTCGTTCCCGAGGGACGGTTCCTGGTCAGCCGGCACGAGGACCGCCCCGGCGTGGTCGGCCGTTTCGGCACGATCCTCGGTGAGCACGATGTGAACATCGCCAGCATGCAGGTCGGCCGGGATGCCCCGCGGGCCAACGCGATGATGATCCTGGCCGTCGACGACCGCGTCGCAGACGACGTGCTGGCGAGGCTGAGCGAGGTCGACGGAATGTCGGACCTGCGATACGT
>JALZAP010000120.1 GCA_030948245.1 Candidatus Dormiibacterota bacterium
GGCCCAGCGGAGGACCACCGCTCGAATGCCCTCGATTACGATCGCGGCCACGATCAGACCGAGGGCGTAGTCGGCGGCGGAGACCGCCGCCGCTTGCCCGCCGAGCCGCCGGGTGGCTTCCAGGGCGATTCCGCCCGCGGTCAGGAGGAGGAGGATCCCCTCGGTGTAGGCGGCCAGGTTCTCGACCCGGCCATGGCCGTAGAGGTGCTCGGCGTCAGCCGGCCGGCGGGCGGTCCGGACAGCGACCAGGGCAAAGCCCGAGGCGACCACGTCGAGGCCCGAGTGGGCCGCCTCGCTGATGATGCCGAGGCTGCCCGTGAGCAGGCCGACGATCAGCTTTCCGACGCAGATCACGGCTCCGATGAGCAGCGACCCGAGGGCGACCTGCTGCGCCCGCCGCCTGGAATCGTCCATCAACCGGCAAGGTAGCGAAGCCTAAGCGGTCGGTGCTGTGCCCACCCAATCGAGGATCCGGACCGCGACCTCCTCGCCCTTGTCCTCCTGGAGCATGTGCGACGCGCCGGCGATGGTGTCCATCTTCCCTTGCGCTCCGGGGAGCTGGTCGGCGAACCACTGGCCGACCTCGGGCCGGAAGACCGGGTCAGCGTCGCTGAACAAGACCAGGGCGGGGATTGGCCAGCTCCTGAGCTGGTCGCGCACCCGACGCATCTCGTCGGTGCCGGGATCGTCCTCCCGGATCGGCACCAGGAGGGGGAAAGCCGCGACGCCGGCCTTCGACTCGCGGGTCGGCCAGGGCGCCTCGTAGGCCGCCAGTGTCGTGGCGCCTAGCTCTGTCGCGCAGCTGCCCTGCATGATCTTGCCGACGGGCATGTCGAGGCCGACCCGCTCGGCGAAGTTCCGCCAGTTGATGAAGCCCTCGGTCGGCCAGCCGGCATCTCCCGGTGACATGAGGCCCGTGTTTAGCACCACCAGCCGCGCGAAACGATCCTTCATCTCGGTCGCGACCCGAAGCCCGATCGGCCCTCCCCAGTCCTGGACGACGACGGTGATGCCGCGGAGGTCGAGCTTTTCGATCAATGCCGCGATCGAAGCCGTGTGCCGGTCGTACGTGTACCAGGCGATGTCGGTGGGCTTGTCTGAGCGCCCGAAGCCGAAATAATCGGGCGCCACGACCCGGAAAGCGGGCGCCAGGAGCGGGATCATCTTGCGGTAGAGGTAGGACCAGTCCGGCTCGCCGTGGAGGAGCAGGATCGGGTCGCCGCCGCCCTCGTCGAGGTAGTGCATCCGCATCCCGTCGATCTCCGCGTAGTGCGGTTCGAAGGGGTAGCCGGGCAGGTCCTGGAAGCGCTCCTCAGGCGTTCGGTAGACGTCCATTCAGCAGTCCCGCTCCTCCTGGGGCTGGATTACGTTGGCGGCCGGCACATTCGCATCGGGGTCTTCCAGGGTCGGGTCGAGCGCCATCTCGGCCATCCGGTGGCCGGCCATCAGGTAGGGGGAGACCGCCTGGTTCGCGCCGGCCAGCTCGAGCCGCCGGATCGAAGCGGCGCGGCTCGCCCGCGCAACGATCCAGAGCTTCGGGTTCATGGAGCGGGCGATCAGGGTTATGTAGACGCTCCGCTCGTCGGAGTCGACCGCACTGATGAGAGCCTTGGCATGCTCGATGCCCGCCTCCCTGAGCACGTCCTCGCTGGCCGCGTCCGCCTCGATGTGGAGGCGGTCCTCCAGCCGCAGACGCTCGATCGCATCGCGGTTGTTGTCGATGACGACGTACTCGTGACCGGAGGACGCGAACTCGCTCACCACCTGGGTTCCGATCCGGCCGTAGCCGCAGACGATGAAGTGGCCGCGCAGGGCGTTGACCTTCCGCTCCAACCGCCGGACCCTCCTGAACTCGAGGAAGTGACCCTCGCTCAGCGTTTCGGCGAAGACGCCGAAGGCGTAAAGCATCGTACCGACCCCGCCCACGATCAGCACCGAGGTGAACAGGCGGCCCAGGGTGTTCAGCGGGTGGACCTCGGTGAAGCCCACCGTCGAGATCGTGATGATCGTCATGTAGAAGGAGTCGAACAGGCTCCAGCGCTCGATCAGGGCGAAGCCGGCCGTCCCGAAGAGGATGAAGAAGCTGAGCAGGACGGCCGGCAGGCGGAAGCGGGCGAAGGGGTTCTCCACGCCGGCCCGGATCATCTCGAGGCCACGCTCTGCCGCTCCGGGTCAGGCGCGCGAGAGCGTGCGGCCGACCAGCCGGACCAGGTCCGCCTCGCTCCCCGAGCGGTTCTCGAGGTTCACCTGGAAGAGCACGAGGACGTCGTCCGGCTGCCGCTGCCGGGCCGACGCCGCGTCCGGTGAGAGGCCGGCCCGGACGGCCTCCACCGTGGGCAGCTGCTCGACCCGGATCTGTGCCTGCTCAAGTCTTGTGTGGGCGTCCTTGGAGAGGTGCTCCGTGGCTGCCTCGACGAGGGTTCGAAAGCGCCCCGGCGCGATCCGCACCGGTGCCGGTCGCTTGCGTGACAGCTGGGAAGCGCGCCGGAAGGCGTCGTCGCTTGCCGCCGGCATGGCCGTGTAGCGGCTGATGCAGCCGAGCAGCCACCACGCCTCGGCGTCCTTCGGCTGGCGCTCACAGGCGGCCTGCGCGGCCTCCAGCGCGTCGTGCATCTCACCGGCCTCATAAAGGGACCGTGCCTTCTGTAGGAGCTCCACGGGCGCGGCTACTCTAGCTCACAGTCCGATGAGGCTGTTCAGATCGCAACCCCGCATCGCGCTGGCCGGAGCCGACGAGGCGGCAGCCATCGCGGGGCTCTACTCGAAGGCCTGGGAAGGGCTCCGCGGAAAGCTCGACGAGCGCCTGATCGCGGACCAGACGCCAGGTTCGGAGGAGGTGGCCGCCTGGCTCAAGGGCGGCTTCGAAGTGTTCACCGCGGCGATCGAGGGCGCCCTCGTCGGGGTCGTCCGCTGCAGCTTTCCGACCGGCACCTGCCTCGTCGATCGAATGGCGGTCGACCCGGAGCGCATTAACAACGGCATCGGCCGGGCGCTGGTCGAGCACGCCATCGCCCGCGCCCGGCGTGCCGGCGTCACCAAAGTCTGGGTCCAGGCGACGCCCAAGCTGGAGGAGATGGTCAACCTGTATCGCTCCCTGGGCTTCCGGGAGTCCGCCCACCTCCGCGCCCACTACTGGGGCGAGGACGTCACCTTGCTGGAGCTGCCGCTGTGACCCCGGTGATAAGGACCGAGCGGCTCGTCGTTCGCTGCGCGGCGGAGACTGACGTGAAGGCGCTGATCCGCTTCTTCGACGAGAACCGCGAGCACATGGCTCCCTGGGAGCCGCCCCGGCCGCCCGACTTCCATACCGACGAGTTCTGGCGGGTCCAGGTGGGCCGCCACCGCCGGGCGTTCGAGTCGGGCGCCGCAGTGATGCTGTTCATCTTTTCCAACCAGCAGCCGGGCGACGTGATCGGGCAGATCTCCTACACGTCGATCGTGCGCGGGCCCGCGGACATGTGCATGCTCGGCTATGCGCTGGCGGAGCGCGCGCAGGGCAACGGCTACATGCACGAGGCGCTCCTGGCAACCAACGAATACGTGTTCAGGCAGCTCAACATGCACCGCGTCATGGCAAACTTCATGCCGCACAACACGCGCAGCAACGCGGTCCTCCGCCGCCTCGGTTTTGTTGTCGAGGGCTACGCGCGCGACTATCTCTATGTCAACGGAGGGTGGCGCGACCACGTGTTGACGTCGCTGACCAACCAGGACTGGAAACCGCTCGACTGATTGGAGGGGGGAAACGTCCTCGGAGAGTTAGGGAAAGGAGAAACGGCACGCGGTGAACCGCGTGCCTCCCCCCTTCCCCCTCCCTCCGCGCAGGGGTAACTGCTAAAAGGTGGTGCTGGGCTGCCGCCGGACCAGCATGGTTCGGACTCCCGCCAGCCGGGACGCCAGCGAGGCGACCATCGAACGTCCATTCAGGCGGCTGCGGGTCCTGGCAGGCCGCGAGCGCAGCGCCGCCATCTCGAGCGCGAGGTGCTCCGCATACCGGTTGCGATCAGCCATCACCGAGTTGGTGAGGTCGCTGGTCAAGGGACAGTACATTGCCTTTCAAGACCTCCGCTTCGGAATTTCCCCGTTGGGATGTCACGAAAGGTAAGGGCACTTCCCCGTTGCCAGGTATGTCGCACGCCACCTGGCCCACGTGTCGTGCGTCACGGTCTTTCAGCGCGAGGCGCGCTTGCGGAGCTCGTCCGGCTTCAGAACGGTGATCGTCCCGCGCGCATGGCTGATGTAGCCGAGCTCGACGAACCGCTGGAGCGCCCGGTTGACGTTCTCCCGACTCGCGCCGACCATCCCGGCGAGGGTGCGCTGGGAGAGCGGGATCCTGATGACCACGCCTTCGCCCATTCGTTCCCCGCGACTCTCGGCGAGGTCGACGAGCCGCTGCGCGACGCGCCCGGGAATGTCGAGGAAGGCGACCTCGGCCATCGCCCGGTCCTTCCGCTGGATGTAGCCGACCAGGCTGGAGATCATCCGCAGCAGGAGCGTCGGGTGCCGGAGCAGGAAGGCGTGGACCGGGTCGCGGGCGAGCAGCGCACACTCCGTCGGTTCGAGCGCGATCGCGCCGGCGCTCCGTTCGCCTTCCGGCTCGAAAAGCGACAGCTCGCCGAACACCTCGCCGGCGCCGACGATCGCGAAGACGATCTCGCCGCCGCCCTCACTGACTTTGACGATCTTGACCTGGCCGCTCTTGACCAGGTAGAGGTGCGATCCGGGATCGCCCTCCCGGAACACGTGGGAGTCCTTCGGGAAGGTGCGCATCCTGACCGCCGGCCGGAGTGCTTCCAGCTCCGCGGCCGTCACGCCTTCGAAGAGGCGGGCTTTCGCGAGCAGCTGGATGACGTCAGCCGCCGGCGGCACCGCCCTCCAGACCAGGCTTGGTCATCTTGGCGGGGTCGAGGACCTTTCGCAGCGTCTTCTCGTCGACGCCCTTTTCGCGGGCCAGCTCGCGGATCGTCCTGCCGGTCCGGCCCGCTTCCTTGGCGATCTTGGCCGCCTCGTCGTAGCCGAGCAGAGGAGCCAGGGCGGTCGCCAGCATGAGGCCCTTCTCGACCATCTCGGGACCGCGCTCGGTGGCCTCGATGCCGTCGACGCAGCGGGTGGCGAAGTTGGCCGCCGAGCGGGCAAGCAGGGAGATCGATTCGAGGCTCGCGACGCCTGCGAGAGGCATCATCACGTTGAGCTCGAAGAAGCTGCCCGACTGGCCGCAGAGGGTGACCGTGGCGTCGTTGCCGATGACCCGCGCGCAGGCCATGGTGAGCGACTCGATGATCACCGGGTTGACCTTGCCGGGCATGATGCTGCTGCCCGGCTGCACCTCGGGCAGGAGGAGCTCGCCGATGCCGGTCCGCGGTCCGCTGCCCATCAGCCTGATGTCCCCGCCGATTTTCCAGAGGCTGACCGCGATCGTCTTGAGGTGACCATGGGCGGCTACCAGCGAGTCAAGCGTGGCCTGGGCGTGGAAGTGGTTGGAGGTCTCCCGGACCTTGACCCCGGTCCAGCTCGCCAGCCGCTTGAGCACCAGCCCCGCGAACTTGGGGTCGGCGTTGATCCCGGTACCTACGGCGGTCCCGCCGAGCGCAACCTCGCGCAGCTCGGCAAGCGCCAGCCCGCACCTCCTGAGGCCCTCCTGCACCTGGCCGGCGTAGCCGGTGAACTCCTGGCCGAGGCGGATCGGGGTGGCATCCTGGATGTGGGTGCGGCCGGTCTTGATCACCGGCATGAGCTGCTTCGCCTTCGCGGCCAGAGAAGCATGAAGCTGTTCGAGCGCGGGCAGGAGGTCCTCCTCGACGGCCATCGCGCAGGCGAGCTG
>JALZAP010000121.1 GCA_030948245.1 Candidatus Dormiibacterota bacterium
CGAGAAGCGGCTCGGCCTCCCTTTCGAGACCTTCAAGCCGCTGATCCAGGAATACGACAAGGCTCAGATGACGAGCTCACCCGGGTTCTCCACCGAACCCGGGTTGGAAGGTCTCTCGATCGACCAACGCACCGCCTACGAATGCAGCTCGGCCGGCCGCGCCCGGGCGGCGGAGATGGCTTCGGTGCAGACCCGGTACCTCGGGCCCTGCCCGGTGAACTACGAGGACTACATCGAGCTCGTCAAGTCCCAGGTCTCGTCCAAGGCCAAGATCACCGACTCCATGCTCAAGCAGGCGCTCGGCCAGCTCGAGCTCGAGCAGCACGTCATCGACTGCATCGGCGGCGCGATGGTCTCCCGGTCCTCGCTCTTCATCTTCGGCGCGCCGGGCAACGGTAAGTCGACGATCACCGAGCGGATGGCGCTCCTGATGGGCGCGCCGATCGAGATCCCCTACGCGATCGCGGTCGGCGACGAGATCATCCGCCTGGTCGACCCCGTCTACCACAAGGCGGCTGACGGCGAGCAGCCCGACGACAAGCGCTTCCTGCGCTGCGAGCGCCCCGTCGTCACGGCCGGAGGCGAGCTCCAGCTGGCCCAGCTCGACCTCTCCTACGACTCGCAGAACCGTTATTACGAAGCCCCGCTGCAGTGGAAGGCGAACGCGGGCGTGTTCGTCATCGACGACTTCGGCCGCCAGGAGGTGCCGCCGATGCGCCTCCTCAACCGCTTCATCGTCCCGATGGAGAAGAAGTACGACTACCAGGACCTCTCGGCGTCCGGCCGGAAGATCGAGGTGCCGTTCCTGGCGCAGGTCGTCTTCTCGACCAACCTGTCACCCGCCTCGCTCGTCGACGAAGCGTTCCTCCGCCGGATGGCTTACAAGATCGGCATCGGCAACCCGACGCCGGAGGCCTACGCCCGAATCCTCAAGTACGAGTGCGACCTGAACGGCGTCGTCTTCGACGAGCGCGCCATCCCCTACCTGCTCCAGCTCTACGGCAAGAAGCCGCTCCGCGGCTCGCACCCGCGGTCGCTGGTCGCCCGCCTGGTCGACCTCGCGGCGTACCGCGAAGAGCAGCCGCGACTGACCCCCCAGTCCCTCAAGGAGGCATACGATGCCTGCTTCAACCCGGCCCTGGGCGGGCTGGTGGAGGACGACTGGGCGCAGCCGCCCGCGTCGTAAGAGCTACCTGACCCCGGCCCAGCACTACGCGCTCGAATCAAACGTTCGGGCGCGCCCGGGGATCATCCTCGACGCGACGGCCGACCGCGTCATCGTCTGGCGGCCGGACTGGCCGATCGCCGGCCCGAACGGTGTCCGGCGCGTCTCCTGCACCGCCGACCGCCTGCCGGCGGTGGTCGAGGAGGCCCGCGCGCAGGCCAAGGGGCGCGGCGTCCGGCTCTCCTGGCAGCTCGACTCCTGGAACCGTGCGGACCTGGAGCCGACCCTTTTGGCCCAGGGGCTGAAGCTCGACGAGGAGATCACGACGATGGAGTTCGAAGGCGACGTCGAGGAGCCCCCGGTCGCCGGCATGGAGCTGGCCGACGGGATGGCCGACCTGGAGGCCTTCCGGCGCCACCACTCCACCGTCGCAGCCGGTTTCCGCGGCTTGGACCAGCTGCTGCTCGAGGAGGGCGACCTCCGCCAGCGCTATAGCGCCTCGGAGGCGGCCGGCGTGAAGCTGGTGACGGCGCTCGTATTCGGCGAGCCGGCGGGCGGGGGTTCGCTGGCGGTCGACCCTGACGGCGCCATCCTTGCCGGCGCCAGCGTCCTACCCGCCTACCGCCATCGCGGCATCTACCGGGCGTTGGTGGCCGAGCGCACGCGGCTCGCCGCCGAGCGGGGTGCGCCTCTGGTGATCACCCATGCCCGTCCGAAATCACGCCCAATCCTGGAATGGCTCGGCTTCAGGATGATCGGCCGCTGGTGGAGCTACCTTGAGGCCAGCGGCTGACGCAGCTTGCCGACCTTCGCCCGCCAGGCGCCCAGGTCGGCGTACTCGCCGCGCATCGCCTCGGGGAGCATCTCGGCGATCGCCAGCATGATCGCGTCGGAGGCGTCCTGGTGCTCGACGCGGCTCCCGTCGGGCAGTCGTGAGGGGATCTTGAAGGGCTCCCCCCATTCGAGCCGGAGCCGAGCACGCCGAGGCAGCTTGAAGCCTTTGCCGAACACTTCCCGGCTGCCCGTGATGGCAACCGGGAGGACGGGCGCCCCGGACAGCGTCGCGATGAAGCCTGCCCCTGGCTCCGGCCGGTGGAGGCCGCCGCTGGTGATCCGCGTCCCCTCCGGGTAGAGAACCAGCACGTTCCCCTCGCGGAGGATCGTGGCAGCCCTCCGGATGGCGGCCCGGTCGGCGCTGTGCCGGATAACCGGGAAGGCGTGAAAGGCGGTGAAGATCCAGCGCTGGAGCCGGCCCTTCTCGAAGTACTCGGCCTTGGCCATGCTCCAGCTGTCGTTGCGGGGCAGGAAGGCCGGCACGAGCGGTGGATCGAGGGTTGATATGTGGTTCGCGCAGACAAGCAGCGGGCCCTGTCGCGGCACCCGATCCCGGCCGAGCTGGGTGAACAGACCGGCCAGTACGGTGTGGACGAGCATCCGCATGACCCAACGGAGAAAGGCGTAGGTCACCGTTTCGCCTGGTGGACGATCCGCTCCACGACCTCGTCCACGGAGAGGCCGTCGGTGTCGATCACGGTGGCGTCAGGTGCGGGGCGAAGGGGGGCGACCGCCCGGGTGGAGTCGGCGACGTCGCGGCTCGCGATCTCCCGCTCCATCTCGGCGGCGGCCACCGCCTCGCCGCGCTTTGACTTCTGGGCGAGCCGGCGGCGGACGCGCTCGGCGAGGCTGGCGGTGAGGAAGAACTTGTGCGGCGTGTCCGGGAAGACGACGGTGCCGATGTCGCGGCCCACCACAATCGCACCCCGGTTGGCGGCAAGCTGGCGCTGGCCCTGGTTGATGACCTCCCGGACCTCGGCTACCTGGGAGATTGCGGAGAGGTTGTCGTTGATCTCCGGCCGGTGGACGAGGTCGGTGAGGTCGCGGTCGCCGGCATAGATCCGTCCCCGCTCGACCCGGAGGCCGGGTCGGGAGGCGATTGCGACCAGGCCGGGCACGTCGTCCGACCCGATGCCCGCCTCATGGGCGAGGCAGGCGACGGCCCGGTAGAACAGGCCGCTGTCGATGAAGGGCAGGCCCAGCTTTTCGGCCACCCGACGTCCCACCGCCGACTTGCCGGCGCCGGCGGGCCCGTCGACGGCGATCACAAGCCGCTCAGTCAAGCTTCGCGGCCCGGCGGAGGGCCTCGATCTCCGGCTGCCGGAGGCGTCGCCAGTCGCCCTCCTTGAGGCGGCCGAGCCGAAGCGGGCCGAAGGCGGTTCGCTGGAGATCACGGACCGGGTGGCCGACCGCTTCCAGCATCCGCCGGACCTGCCGGTTGCGACCCTCCCGGATCGTCAGCCGGACCTGGGTCTGACCGCGCACCGAGCCGACGATCTCCACCTCCGCCGGGGCGGTCTTGCGATCTTCCAGCTGGACGCCCTCGCGGAGCTTGCGGAGGTCGTTCTCGCCGGGCACGCCGTCGACGAGGGCGAGGTATTCCTTGGCGACGTGGTAGCGGGGGTGCGCCAGCCGGTTGGCCAGCTCGCCGTCGTCGGTCAGCAGCAGCAGGCCCCGGCTGTCCATGTCGAGGCGGCCAATCGGAAACACCCTCCCGGTTGCTGTGAGCAGCTCGTTGACGGTTGGCCGGGAGCCGGGGTCGGAGGCGGTGGTTATGTATCCCTCCGGCTTGTTGAGCGCGATGTAGCTGTGCTTCTCGGACGGGACCACGATTTCGCCGCGCACCTCGACCCGGTCAGTTCCGGGTTCGACCAGCATGCCTTCGGGCGGTGGCCGGCGGCCGTTGACGAGCACGGCGCCGCTCGCGATCAGGGTGTCCGCCGCGCGCCGTGAGGCGACCCCGCTCCGGGCCAGGTACTTGTTGAGCCGCTCGCTCAAGCCGACGCTTCGCTTCCCGGCGCCGGCAGCTCGGAGAGGCTGGCGAGGCCGAGCACCTGGAGGAAGCGCATCGTGGTGCCGTACAGTTTCGGCTGGCCGGGTCCCGACCCCCTCCCCACCTCGACCACCAGGTCGCGGAGCTCCAGGTTGGCGACCACGCTGTCGCAGTTGACGCCGCGGATCTCCTCGATTCGTGACTTGGTCACCGGCTGCTGGTAGGCCACGATCGCGAGCGTCTCGTAGGCCGCCGGGCTGAGCTTGCCGGTCACCTCCGGGCGGAGGGTGCGGCGCACGTAGGAGGCGACCTCCGGCCGCGTCACGAGCTGGACCAGGTCGGCTTGCCGCTGCAGCATCAAGCCTCGTCCGGCGAGCGCGGACTCCAGCTGGTCGAGCGCCGCCTGGACCTCCCTGGCGCCTGCCTCCGTCGCCTGCTGCAGCTCACGCGTCTTGAGCGCGCGGTTGGAGCTGAAGAGGATCGCCTCGAGGGCCTGGGCGAGGTCGCTCAATGCTGGATCCAGCCGACCGTGATGTCGCCGAAGGCCTCCTTCTGGCGCACCGTGACGCGGCCCTGGCGGAGAAGCTCGAGAAGCGCGACGAAGGTGACCACCGCCTCCAGGCGGTCCTCGCACTCGAGGATCAGGTCGACCAGGTTGACCGGCCCTCGGAGCAGGCGGCCGGTGAGTGCCTCGACCTTCTGCTCGGTGCTCCAGGCGCGGCCGGTAACCGTCACCGGGCGTGGCGGAACGCGGCCGAGGAGGTCCTTGAAAGCGTTGACCAGCAGCTCCACCTCGAGCGGCGTCTCCTGGCCCTCGACGTCCACCGAGCGTGCCGGCGGGGGAAAGGCGTAGGACTCGCCGACCGCCCGCTCCATCAGCTCCTGGGCGACCTCCTTGTAGCGCCGGTATTCTTCCAGCCGGCGGCGGACGTCCTCTTCCCAGCCGAGCAGGTCTACCTCCTCCTCGCCCGGCTCCTCGCCGGGAAGCAGCCGGATCGACTTCAGCAGCAGCAGCCGGCTGAGAGTCCAGAGGAAGCCCGCCATCTCCACCGGGTCGGGCGAGCGGAGCTCCGCGATCGCGGCGAGGTAGGCGTCGGTGAGCGCGGCCAGGGGCACCTCGAGGATGTCGACGTCCTCGCGCTCGGCGAGGGCGAGCAGGAGCTCGAGCGGACCCTCGAAGACCGGGGTCGCGACCTGAAGGCGCGCTTCCACGTCCGGCTGGTCCATTCGCCGAGACATGATAGCCGTGTGGGCCGGCCGCTCCTCCCCTTCCTGGCGGCGCTGTGCCTGCTCGCCTGCACCTACTCCGGCCCACCCTCCCCCGCGGTATCACCGAGCCCGCCCCTGGCGAGTCCGACCACGTCGCCACCGATCGCCACCAGGCCGCCCACCAACCTGGTCCTGGCCGACGCCGACGTGGGCCTGGCGCATTCCTCCGGCCGTGACGACATCACCCTTGCGCAGGCGGCCTCCGAGCAGCAGAACCAGCCCCTCGCCCTGACCTGGTACCGGACCTGGGGCTGGGTCGCGGAGTCGACGCGAAGCTGGTCGGACGGATCGCGACGGCTGGACGAGAGCCTGGTCCTGCTGACCCGAACCGAGGGCGCGATCCTCGCCTTCCAGGGCTGGACCGGCGAGCTCACGCAGCACGCGGCATGCCCGGTTGGCCTCGGCCTCGACGAGTGTGCCGAGGGCTCAGGGTCACTTGTGGCTCGGGTTGGCCGCTATGTCTTCCGGTTGGTTGGCGCGGGGGTTGTCCTGGAGAATCTCGCCGCAGTGCAGGCC
>JALZAP010000122.1 GCA_030948245.1 Candidatus Dormiibacterota bacterium
CGGGCGGGGTGGCGGCCGTTGCCGAAGAGAGTCTCCAGCTGCAGGGCGAGGGAAAGACTGCCGCTGACCTTGATCTTGTGCTGGAGGAACGCCTGGAGGCCGGAGCGGTCGCCGTGGAGGATGCCGGCCACAACCGCTGGGTCACCGACGACCCTGGTCCGGGAGCCCGAGAGCTGAGCCTCGAGGATCCAGGCTTCCGGTCCGGCTTCGATTGCTAGTTGTGGGGATGCGCTCAAGGACGTCGAGTGAACTCTGTGTGAACCCTACTCCTCGAAACGCCCGGGGTCGAGCCATTTCGGGGGTGGTGGCCCGCCGAGCAGGTTGTCGACCAGGAGTCGGGCGCAGAGATGGGCGAACGCCATCCCGTGGCCGGTGTATCCGGCACAGATCGAAAGGCCGGGCAGCAGCCGCCCGACCAGCGGCAGGGCGTCGGGGGTGAAGCCCATCGTGCCCGCCCAGCGGTGGGTCACCGGTGCGGTCACGCCGAGAGCGGCCAGGTGGCGATCGAGGTGCTCCTGGATGACGGCTGTGGTGGCCAGCTCGTAGCCCACTTCCTCGGCGACGGCGCGGTCGCGGTAGCCGCCGGCGAGGACTTCGCCGGTTGGCAGCTGCCGCCAGTACTGGTAGCCGTGGTCCGAATAGGTCGGGCGGTCGGCGACGTTGGTTGCGAAGGGAGCAGTGGCGAGCATCTGGGCCCGGACCGGTGCGATCGGGATGCTGGCCAGGAGCTGGCTCGTGAAGGCATTGGTCGCCAGGATCACCTCGGCAGCCGCGATGGGTGGCTGCTCAAGGTCGGTCAGCTCCACCTCCTCGAAGATCGAACCGGGCGCGCAGTCGGAGGCGAGGGCTCCGACCGCATCGGCAGGGTTCAGCTCGCCGTCACGCGGGTTGACGATCGAACGGGCGGTGAGGGTGACGGGCCAGCCGTCCTCGCTCATCAGCTCGGCAGACTCCGCCAGCTGTGCCTCCTCGGAGGCGGAGGCGGCCAGCGTTCGCGAGCCCAAACGCCGATAGCCCGCCCGGCTCGCGAGCGCCTCGGCGAGGCGCCGGTGGTTCTCACCGGTGAGCTGCCAGACTTCGCGGGTCAGCTCGCGGCCGTGGGTCCGGACTGCCTCCGCGTAGTTGGCCGTGGTCCCCTCCAGGAGGAAGCCCGCGTTTCTGCCGCTGGCTCCGTAGGCCAGCCGCGACCGTTCGATCAGCGCCGCTTTGACGCCCCTTTCGCCGAGCCGGCGAAGGAGGCTCACGCCGGTGATGCCGCCGCCGACGACCAGCACGTCGACCCGCTCCGGCGGCGGCGATCGCTCGACCAGCGGGGGGCGCTGCCAGAAGGGTTGGTCGGTCATCCCGGCTCTGGCTTGGGTGTCACGAAGATGGCGAACGAGGCGCCGAAGAAGGCAGCGGCGGTGAGGCTGAAGGCGAGCCGGTAGTCGCCGAACTGGTCGTAGAGGAAGCCGGCGAGGAAGGGCCCGATCCCCGCGAAGATGCCGCTCGGCACGCCCTGGACGGAGGAGATCGCGCCGTAGGCGACGCGGCCGAAATGGTCGGCCAGCACCGAGGCGCGGAGAGGCGAGATGGCGCCGAAGGCACTCCCGTAGACGGCGATGAAGGCGACCAGGAAGGGAAACGGTCCGGCCGCCATCAGGAGGAATACCGACAAGCCCTGGAAGAAGAGGCAGAGGCCGAGCAGAAGCTGGGGCCCGAAGCGGTCGCTCACGACGTTGAATATGAACCGTCCGGGCAGGCTCGCCAGGCCCGCCAGGCCGAGAACGCCGGCGGCCAGGACGGGATCGTAGCCGCGTCCGATGAGGTAGGCGACGACGTGGGCGAGCAGCACGCTGTAGGCGGCCGTGCTCAGGGCGGCTGCCGCCATCAGGGTCCAGAAGGCCGGCCGCTCGACCGCCTGCCGCAACCGCTGGCCGGGTATCGAGGCCGGGTCATGGCCCTCCGGCATGCCGTCACCGTCGGGGAGCAGGCCGATGTCCTCCGGCCGCCGGCGAAGGAGCAGCGCGTGAATCGGCAGGGCGATCAAGAGGGCGGTGGCGCCGAGGACCAGGAGCGCGGAGCGCCAGCCGAGCCGGGCGACCAGCAGGCCTGCGACGGGAATGTAGATCGGGGAGGAGAGGCCGCCGATCACGGTCAACACCGCCATCGCGGTCCCCCGCCGGCGCTGGAACCAGTTGGCGACCACGACGAAGGTGACCGAGTAGAGGGTGAGCGCCATCGCCACGCCAAGACAGCCGGCCCAGAGCAGGTAGAACTGCCAGACCTCGCTCACCCGGGAGATCCCGAAGAGGGTTATCGCCCCGAGGATCGAGCCTGCGCTCATGAGGGTCCGGGCACCGTAGCGGTCGACCAGGCGGCCGACGACGAGACCGAGGAGTGCGGAAACGACCAGGCCCAGCGAAAAGGCGCCCGAGATTGTTGCCCGCGACCAGTGGAGGTCCTGCTGGACTGGCACCACCAGGACCCCGAAGAGGTACTGGCTGATGCCGTAGGAAACTATGGTGGTCACCCCGAGCCCCACAACCAGGTACCAGCCGTAAAACAGCCTGCGGGGCATGGGGAAGGCAATCGTAATTTTTCGGAGGAAGAGAAATTCGACTGACATCGCTGGGCCGCCTCAACGCGGCGACCGGACTACTCTGCGGGCTCATCCACTGAGGACAATGGGCTCGACGTTGTCGCCTGCGTTGCTCGCCGACCGGCCTTGGGGCATGCGCGCCGCGTTACTCGGCGTCGCCTTGATCTCAACGCCCTCAGCGGCGATTCTCCGCCGAATCCCGGACCCGGGAGACTAGGATGGCGCGACGCCGGAAGTTCTGGGGCTGGGGCTACGAGGACGAGGACCTCGGCCGGGACGAGAAGGAGAACCTGGCAGCGCTGCTCGCGGCGCGCTTCGGCGGCGGCCCGCTGACCGTCGATGAGCCGCCGGCGCTTGCCGAGATCACCCTCAGGCCGCCCCGGGTCGAGCCGCCGGCCTCACTCCGCGGCCTGCTCACCGACGACACCTACGAGCGGGCGGGACACACCTACGGCAAGTCCTACCGCGACGTCGTCCGCGCCTACCGCCGCGACTTCTCACCCGCTCCCGACTGGGTGGCCCTGCCTCGAGACGAGATGGACGTGGCGGCGCTGCTCGAGTGGGCCGGCGCTGCCGGATTGGTTGCGATCCCCTACGGCGGCGGCTCGAGCGTGGTCGGCGGTGTCGAAGCGCCACCCGGCGAGACCCGGCCGGTCGTCAGCATCGACCTTCGCAACCTCGACCGGGTGGTCGAAGTCGACCGGACCTCGCGAGCCGCCCGGATCCAGGCCGGTGCTCTCGGTCCGGGTTTGGAGGGGCAGCTCAAGCCGCACGAGCTCACCCTCCGCCACTTTCCACAGTCCTTCGAGCTCTCGACCCTGGGCGGCTGGATCGCGACCCGCTCGGGCGGGCACTTCGCGACGCTCTACACGCACATCGACGACTTCGTCGAGTCACTCCGCGTCGTCACGCCGCGCGGGCTGGTGGAGACCCGCCGCCTCCCCGGCGACGGCTCCGGACCGCGCGCCGACCGGCTCTTCCTCGGCTCCGAGGGTACGCTCGGGATCATCACCGAGGCCTGGGTCCGGCTCCAGGACCGGCCTCTTCATCGGGCCAACCTGACCGCCGAGTTCGAGCGCTTCGAAGACGCCGTGGCCGCCTGCCGGGCGGTCGCCCAGGCCGGGCTCTACCCCTCCAACTGCCGGCTCCTCGATCCGAGCGAGGCGCTCTACAACGGCGCCGGCGACGGGACGCGGACGCTGCTGCTGGTCGCTTTCGAGTCGGCCGACCACCCGCTCGATGCCTGGATCGGGCGCGCCGCCGAGTGCTGCCGCGACCACGGCGGCCAGCTGCCGGACGAGCTGGGGACGCGGGCGGGCGCGGAGGGAGCGCGCGAGGGCTCCGCCGGAGCGTGGCGGAATGCGTTCATCCGAATGCCCTACTACCGGGACGCGATCGCCGGTATGGGCGTCATCAACGAGACCTTCGAGACCGCCTGCACCTGGGACCGCTTCGAAGCCTTCAACCAGGGGGTGACGGGCGCCGTGCGGTCGGCGATGGACACCGTCGGCGCCGGCAAAGGCTGGGTCTCCCTTCGCTTCACCCACGTCTACCCCGACGGCCCCGCGCCCTATTACTCGGTGACCGGCCCGGCCATCCGGGGCGAGGAGATCGAACAGTGGCAGGTGATCAAAGAGGCCGCCTCAGCGGCCATCATCGAGCTGGGCGGGACGATCACGCATCATCATGCCGTCGGCCGCGACCACGCCACCTGGTATCGGCAGGAACAGGCTCCGCTCTACCTCGAGAGCCTGCGGGCGATGAAAAGCACCCTCGACCCCGACGGGATCCTGAACCCCGGGGTCCTCTTCACCTAGGGGTCCCGTCTCCTCCGGCCGGCGGAGACTTCGGGTGTCCGCAACTGGCCCCTTTGCGGTCTGCCCGTTGTGCACATGTCTGCGGCTGCTAACGGCTCTTGACTTGACCGGCTTCGGTTCCTTCAGCGCTCCCCAGCACTCTTCGGTCGCCGTCTCAGTCCTGCGTTGGGGGTTTTCCACCGAATGTCTATTCGTCCGCGAATTTCGCTACTGCTTGCCGCCCTGCTCGCTGCGCTCAGCTTGTCCGCGGCCTCGGCCACCTACGCGTTCGCCTCCGGGACCATCCCGACCAACGCCGTCGGTTCGGACATCTCCTGGCCACAGTGCGGCGGCGACGCCCCCGCAGACCGATATTGGTTCGCCATCATCGGGGTGACCGGTGGCCATCCCTTCTCGGCCAACTCCTGCTTCGGCAACCAGTTCGCATGGGCTCAAGCGACCGGGATTCCCCAGCTCTACATCAACCTCGACTACGGTCTGCGGCAGGACGGGCCACTCCTCTGTTCAACTGACGACAAGGGCTGCCAGGCCTACAACTATGGGTTCGACTCGGCTCAATGGGCGCGGACCTATGCCAGCTCTCAGACCGGCGGCGCCTCCGACGCTCTCGGGACGTGGTGGCTTGATGTCGAGACCGAGAACTATTGGTCCGAGAACGTCGACCAGAACACCTATGTGATCCAGGGTGCGCTCGACTACCTGCAGCGCATCGCCGGCCGAACCGCCGGCGTGTACTCGACCTCTTACATGTGGGGCATGCTCGCCGGCAACTTCGCACCCCCCAACACGCCGAACTGGGTCGCCGGTGCCAACGGCCTCGACGACGCCGGCAAGTGTCAGAGGGCGTTCTGGCCCGGAGCTTCGGTCTGGGCCTACCAGTACCTGAATTTCGACATCAACCTTGACCAGGACGTGGGGTGCTGACGCTCCCGGCCTGAGTTGGCTTGAAGGGAGGGCGGGGAGGCCGCGGGCAAATCGTCCGCGGCCCTTTCTATCTTTCCCGGAGTGAAGATCGGCGTAATCGGGGGAGGACCATCGGGCCTCTACTTCGCGATGCTGGCCAAGCGCGGCGATCCCAGCCACCAGGTGACCGTCTACGAGCGCAACCGGTCGGACGACACCTTCGGTTTCGGGGTCGTCTTCTCCGAGAAGACGATGAACTACCTGCGGGAGCAGGACCAGGCCACCCATGACGAGATACTCGCCAGCGCCAACGCCTGGGATCCGATCGAGGTCCGCATCCACGGCGAGGTGCTCAGCTGCGGCGGCATCGGCTTCTGGGCCATCTCCCGCAAGCGGCTGCTCGACATCCTCCAGCGCGGCGCCTCCGCCCAGGGCGTCGAGCTCCGCTTCGAGACAGAGGT
>JALZAP010000123.1 GCA_030948245.1 Candidatus Dormiibacterota bacterium
AAGTCGATGTGCTCGCGGCCAAGCTCAGCGAGCAGCGAGCGGTGGCGGACCCCCTTGGGGCCGACGCACGCGCCGACGGCGTCGATTGCGGGGTCCTCGGCGTGGACGGCGACCTTGCTCCGGAGCCCCGGCTCGCGGGCGATCGCCTTGATCGTCACGGCGCCGTTCTTGATCTCGGGGACCTCGGCCTCGAGCAGCCGGCGGACGAAGAGGCGGCTCGCGCGGGAGACCTGGACCTGGGGCTGGCGCGAGGTCCGGCGGGTGTCGAGGATGACGACCATCATCGGCCTGCCGGGCCGGATCTCCTCCCCCGGGATCTGCTCCTCGGGTGGCATCACGCCCTCGGCGCGACCACCCATGTCGAGGTAGACGGTGCCGTTCTCGACCCGGTCGATGACGCCCGTCGCCAGCTCGCCGCGATGCTCCGCGGCTTCGTTGACCGCCTTCTCGCGCTCGAGGTTGCGGATGTGGCGGAGCACCGCCTGCTTGGCGGTCTGGGCTGCCATCCGGGCGAAGTCGTCGGTCGGCAGCTCGGCCAGCACCTCCTTACCCTCGGCGTCGTAGGTGCGGCTGGTGACGGTCATTACCGCCGTGGCCGGGTCGACGTGGACGGTGACGTAGCCGGGCGGGTCGAAGGCGCGCCGGTAGGCGTCGGCGAGAGCCTGCTCGACGGTCTTGATCAGCTCTTCGAGGGGGATGCCGAGCTCGGTGTTGAGCTGTTCCAGGGCGGCGACGAACTCGGTGTTCACCGGAGGGGGGAGGACTCCCCTGCCGGCCGTGCTCGGCTAGCCTCCGCGCGGCCAACCCCCCCGAGGCTGACCGTCAGCCGGGCGGCGAGGACGTCGTTCCAGGCGATCTCGAGCAATCCCGCCTTCGGGTTGTCGACCGCGATGCCGGAGTCGTCGACCGCGGCCAGCACCCCCTCGATGACGCCCTCGCTGTTCTCGCCATAGCGGTAGCGCACGTTCAGCTTCTTGCCGGTGAAACGCTCGTACTCCCAGCGCTCCTTGAGCGGCCGTTCTGCTCCCGGTGAGCTGACCTCGAGCACGTAGTTGTCGCTGACCAGCTCGGATTGGTCGAGGATCGGCCCGGCCACCTTGCTCACCCGTTCGCAATCCTCGATCGATACCCCGGCCGGCTTGTCGATCGAGAGGCGGAGCGTGCGGCCGCCCGGCCCGAGCTGCTCGATTGCATAGGTCTCGTAGCCGAGGTGGGCGAGCGTCGGCTCGAGGAGCTCACGGATCTGTCGTATGGGCCAGGCCGGCATGTCTGAGGCGCTCTGTGCAGCTAACGGACGGGCTGCAGCCTCCGCCAGACGACCAGCAGGGGCGAGGCGTTGAAGATCGAGCTGTAGGTCCCCGAGATGATGCCGATGAGAAGGGCGAGCACGAAGCCCTTGAGGGTTTCTCCACCGAACAGGAAGAGCGAGAGGAGGACGAGGACCACGGTGAAGCTGGTGATCACCGACCGGGCCGCCGACTGCATTATCGAGAGGTTCACGACCTGCTCGAAGGTCAGCCGCTGCGACACGATCATGTTCTCCCGGATCCGGTCGAAGATGACGATCGTGTCGTGGACCGAGAAGCCGATGACGGTCAGCACGGCGGTCAGGAAGAGGCTGTCGACCTGGCCCAGCTGGTTGCCCGGGATGCCGAGGAAAGGGATTCCCTTGCCGAGGATCGAGAAGATTCCGCAGACGAGGAAGACGTCGTGGAGCAGGGCCAGCAGCGCCGAGCCACCGAACTGGAGGCCGGAGCGGAATCCGCCCTGGATCTTGCGGAAGCGGAATGCGAGGTAGAGCAGGATCAGGCCGGACGCGGCGAGGATGGCGAGAATCGCGCGCTGGATGATCTCGGCGGCGATGGTCGGTCCGACGTTTGCGATCGAGGTCTGGCTGCTGTCGATGGGACCCAGCCTGGCCGCCAGGGCATTCTCGAACTGGGCCTGGTGCTGGGGATCGATGGAGCCGGTCCGAATCAGGAAGGAGCCGTTCGCGGTCTGCTGGACGACGCCGTTGACGCCCTGTGCGCTGACCGCGGATTGAACCTCCGCCAGGGTCGGGCTGCGGGTGAACTTGAGCTGGAACTGGGTGCCGCCCTGGAAGTCGATGCCGAGCAGGAAGCCCTGGGTGGCCATCGAGATGATGCCCGGGATGATGATTATCAGAGAGACGAGGAAGAACCAGTTCCGGGCCCCGACTATATTCAGGCTCCGTGAGGGACGGGCCGGGACGGTGGCGGACGGCTCAACCTGGTCCCTCGCCGGGGGGGCGACCGAAGCTCCGGCGCCGGTGGGCATGGAGGCTGCGTTCTCCCCGGCGAGGGCCGCTTCCTGCTCCTCCAGACCCTGCTCAGGCAGCACGGGTAACTCCCAGCAGGCGGGGATTGCGGAAGCCGCCGCCGAAGTTCAGCACGATCGCCAGCAGGTTGTGGGTGACGATGATCGACGAGATCAGGCTGATCGCCACACCGATCAGCAGGGTGAGCGCGAAGCCCTGGATCTGGGTCGGTGCCGCGAAGAGCAGGACGAAACAGGTTATCGCCGTGGACGTGTTGGAGTCACGGATCGCGGGCCAGGCGCGGCGCACGGCGGCATCGACCGCAGCTCCGATCGTCCGCCCGGCCCGCATCTCCTCCTTGAATCGTTCGAAGATCAGCACGTTGGCGTCGACCGCCATGCCGACGCTGAGGATGAAGCCCGCCAAGCCCGCCAGGGTCATCGTCACGGGGACGGTCTTGAAGATGGCGAGGACGATCCCGGCGTAGACGATGAGGGCGAGGCTCGCGAGCAGGCCGGGCAGCCGGTAGTAGCTGATCATGAAGATGACGACGATCGCAAGGCCGACCAGGCCGGCGGCGATCGACCGCTTGACCGAGTCGGCGCCCAGGCTGGCCCCGACGTCCGTCGAGGAGAGCACCTTCACGTTGGCGGGAAGCGCACCGGAGCTGATCTGCACAGCAAGGTCGCGCGCGGACGTGGCGTCGAAGTTGCCGGTGATGGTGGCCGTACCGCCGGCGATCGGCTGGAGGATGTTGGGGTTGGTCAGCAGCTTCCCGCCCTGGGAGGGCGGTAGGGCAACCGGGGACTCGGCCGCCTGCCCGGTGCTGGGATCGATGCGGCTCCAGTTCGCGATGTCGGCTGCGGTCAGGTCTTCGAAGATCGCGATGCTCCGGGTGGGACAGGTGACCCCGTCACCGGGGCACTGGGCCACGGCGTCGGTGGTCAGCTTGCTGAACTGGGACGCGCCGTCGGCGTTGAAGGTGAGGTTGACCGCGTACTGGAGCCCGTTCTGGTCGAGGCCCGAGGTCGCGCTGACGACCTGGGCGCTGCCCAGCCCGGTCAGCTTGGGCTTGTAACCGGCCGGGGCTTGCCCGACGGCGGTCGCCTTGGCGTCCGGCGTCCAGGTCACGAAGTCGAGGTGGGCGGTCTTTCCGATGACCTCCTGGGCTCGGGCTGCGGAGACGCCGGCCAGCTCGACCACGACCCGGTCCTGGCCCTCGGGCTGGACCAGCGGCTCGTTCACGCCGAGGCTGTTGAGGCGCTTTTGGAACACCTGGACCGCGGTCGCCTGGACGTCGGCCTTGCTGCGGCCGGGCGGGATGTCGGTGAGCTGCAGCTCGAGGTGGCTACCGCCCTGAAGATCGAGGCCCTGGTGGATGTAGATGCTCCCGTTGTTGAACGGCCACCAGCTGAAGTTGGGCGGCATCGTCGACGGGTCGACCTTGCCGCTGAGCGGGAGGTGGTTGACCCCGCGGTAGACGTAGCCGGCCCCGTCGACGAAGAGCGAGAAGACGACGAGTGCTATCAAAAGGACGCGAATGGGCCAACCGAGTACGAGTTGCACGGCCGAAAAGTCTACCCAGATACCGCCGCCGGGCTAATTCGGGCAACCATTCCCCATCCGCACAATCGATTCTCCCCCTCGGCATTGCGTGGGAGGGTGACCACGGTGCACGGGGCGGGTTGACTGCGCTAGATCAGCCTCTGCTGCTCCGGGCCCGTCGCCGGCGGCTGCAGGCCCAGATGCCGGTAGGCCAGCGCGGTCGCCATGCGGCCGCGTGAGGTGCGCTGGATGTAGCCCTGCTGCATCAGGAAGGGCTCGTACACGTCCTCGATCGTCTCCGGCTCCTCGCTGAGCGAGGTGGCGATGGTGTCGAGGCCGACCGGGCCACCGGAGAACTTGTGGATGATCGTCTCCAGGATCCGCCGGTCCAACGGGTCGAGCCCCTCTGCGTCGACGCTCAGCATGGACAGTGCGCGTGCGGCGACGTCAGCGCTCGCTTTGCCGTCGGCGCGGACCTCGGCGTAGTCGCGCACCCGGCGGAGCAGCCGGTTGGCGATCCGGGGCGTACCCCGGGAGCGGCGGGCGATCTCGGAGACGGCCTCCTCCTCGATCTCCAGGTTGAGGATCCGGGCCGAGCGACGGACGATCCGCTCCAGCTCGGGGCGGGTGTAGAAGTCGAGCCGGTAGATGGCGCCGAAGCGGTCGCGGAGTGGCGCGCTGAGAAGGCCCTGGCGAGTCGTCGCACCGACGCAGGTGAAGCGCTGGAGGGGCAGCCGGACGGCGCTCGCCCCCACTCCCTTGCCGAGTACGGTGTCGAAGGTGAAGTCCTCCAGGGCCGGGTAGAGCGACTCCTCCACGATCCGGTTCAGGCGGTGGATCTCGTCGATGAAGAAGATGTCCCGGTCAGCCATCTGCATCAGGATCGAGCCGAGGGCGCCGGCGTGGTCGATGGCTGGGCCGGAGGTGGTCCGGACGGCGACGCCGAGCTCGTTGCCGATTATGTAGGCGAGGGTCGTCTTGCCCAGTCCCGGCGGTCCGGCGAGAAGGACGTGCTCGACCGGCTCCCCACGCCGCTTGGCGGCCTCGATCTGGATACCGAGCTGCTCGCGGACCTGCTCCTGGCCGACGTACTCGTCGAGGTTGCGGGGCCGGAGGCTCGTGTCGAGCGGGTCGTCCTCGACCAGGGCTTCATTACCGACCAGCCTCTCCTCGGTCATCGGCCCAGGGCCTTGAGCGCGATCGCGAGCGCTTCCTGGGGGCTGGGCTCGGCGGCCCAATCGATGGAGTCGATCGCCGAACGCGCTTCGGCCGCACTGAAGCCCAGGTTGCGGAGCGTCGCTTCGACCTGCCGGGTGGCCTCGCTGCCGGGGGCGCCGGAGGTAACCGGCACGCGGCTAAGCGAGGCCAGCGCAGCATCAGCCTCCAGCTTCGGCTTGAGGTCGATGATCACCTTCTGGGCGGTGCGCGGCCCGACGCCCGGAGCGCGGCGGATGGGACCTACGTCATCGGTCAGGATCGCCCGCTTGAGCAGGTCCAGGTTGGCCGAGCTGAGGATGGCGAGGCCGACCTTCGGGCCGACACCGTCAACCTCGATGAGCATCCGGAACATCTCCAGCTCCTCGACCGACGCGAAGCCGTAGAGGGCGAGTTGGTCCTCGCGGACCTGGGTGTAGATCTGCATCTCGGTCTCACCTCCAACCGAGGGCATCCGGTCCCGCGCCGCGGAGGTGATCGCGACCAGGTAGCCGACGCCGTTGACGTCGACGACGACCGTCTCCGGCGTCAGCCGCTGGACGCGGCCTCGCAGGAAAGCGATCAATTTGAGGGGGAGTACCCCCTGTCGCCCGGGCCGGGCAGGGCACCTCCCCC
>JALZAP010000124.1 GCA_030948245.1 Candidatus Dormiibacterota bacterium
ACCTTCTCCGGGTGGTCGATGGCGAGCCGCATGGCGATCGTCCCGCCGAGGCTGAAGCCGGCGACGGCGGCCCGCTCGAGCCCGACCGCGTCCATCAGCCGGGCGAGGTCGCCGCCCAGCTGGTCGAGCGTCCCGTCGGCGTCGCCTACCGTGCTCTGCCCGTGACCGCGGACGTCGTAGAGGATCACCCGGTGGCGGAGGGCGAGGTCGGGGACGGCCTTGCGCCAAAGGCGGTGGTCATCGGCGAGGCCGTGGATGACGATGAGCGGCGAGCCTCGTCCGATCTCGAACCATGCGGTCTCGATGTCCCCGGTGCGAGCTCGCATAATCCGGAACTACGTTAACAGGAGTCCCTGGAGCGTCCTTCGGTCGACCTTGCCGGGACCGCTGAGGGGGATTTCGGCGATCGCGCGGACCTCCTCCGGCCACTTGTAGCGAGCCATCCCCTCGCCCGCCAGAAAGGTCTTGACCAGCTCCAGGTCGGGCGGCATTCTCGGGTCCTGGGCGACCAGGAAGGCGACCGCCCGCTCGCCCAGCTCACGGTCGGGCCGGCCGACAACGCAGGCGTCGGCGATCGCCGGATGTCGGCGAAGGGCCTGCTCGACCTCGTGCGGGTTGATGTTGGTGCCGCCCCGGATGATGAGGTCCTTCTTCCGGCCGAGGACCTGAAGGTAGCCATCCTCGTCAAGCTGCCCCAAGTCGCCCATGTGGACCCAGCCGTCGTCGCTGTAGGGCCCGGCAGCCTCACCCCAGTAGCGCTCCTGGACGGTGTCGCCGCGCATGCAGATCTCCCCCTCCCCCGTGATCATCACCTCGCAGCAATCGTGTGGCCGGCCGACGGTCTGGTGGCGTTTTTCCCGCGGGTCGCTCGGGCTGCCGACGCTGAGCTGGCCGGCATCCATCGACCCGTAGAAGATGCAGACGCGGGAGCCGGTCCGATCCTCCCAGGCGGCCGCGACGTCGGGCGGCATCGGCGCGCCGGCCACCGCCGTCACTCGCGCATTGCTCAGCTCGGCCCGCTCGAGCAGGGGGCTGTCGAGGAGCCGGATGACGTTGGTCGGAACGCCGACCAGCATCGTCGCGCGGTGCTCGGTGGCGAGCCTTAACACGGTCGCTGGTGTGAACCGTGGCTCGTGCAGCATTATCAGGGCCGCCCCCAGGCGGAGGCAGAAGAGGCACATTCCGCCGATGCCCTGGGTGAGCGGCGACATGACCAGGACCCGGTCGGCCTCGGTGACCTCGAGCCGGCCGGTGAACCCGACGAAGGTCGCCTGCTTCAGCCCGGCGCTGAGTGAGGCGAGCTTCGGCATCCCGGTCGTGCCGCTGCTGAGAGCGATCTCGACGATCCGATCGGGGGGCGTAGGGAGGCTGGGGGTGGGGGCGGGCCCGGCGGGTGGCGGTTTCGACGGGGTGAAGAGGTCCGGCAAGTCGGCCTCGCCTATCAGGCGGGTGGCTCCCGACCTCTCCATCGCCCAGCGCAGCTCGGCCTCCCCCAAGGTGAGGGGGAGCGGCATTATCACCCCGCCGGCGGCCGGGACCGCCAGCTCCAGGGCGACGTACTCCCAGCGGTTCGGGAGGCGCACGCCGACCGGCTCCCCTTCAGTGAGGCCGGTGGAGCGGAACCGCTCGGCGAGGGCGTGGACTGAGCCGGCCAGCTCCGCGAAGGAGACCTCCCGGCCGGCGTCGAAGACCGCCGGAGCATCGGGGCGCCGAGCGGCGTTGGCGTCCAGGTAGCTGACCGGGTGGAAGGGTCGAGGTTCGGGCAAAAAAGAAGGAGGGGTCATCTCGCTGACCCCCCCAACGCTAACTTCCTTTGGGTGAGGGGACGTCCCCCCTCTCGGCCGTGCTCGGCACTGCCTGGCGCGGCGCTGCCCGCCTTGACTCGGACTAGCCCTCTTTGACCTCGGTCGCCGCCGTCCCGGCGGGCTCCTTGGCCTTCGGCTTCGGGATCAGGGTCACGCCGTTCTCGTCGGCGTCCACCAGGATCGTGTCGCCCTTTGAGAACTTGCCGCGGAGCAGCTCCTCGGACAGGGGGTCCTCGATCCGCTGGGTGATGACCCGCCGCAGCGGGCGGGCACCGTAGATGCGGTCGAAGCCTTCCTTGGCGAGCCAGTCCTTCGCTGCGGTCGTGACGTCGAGGTACACCTCCTGCTCGGCGAGGTGCTTCGAGGTCCGGGCCAGCATCAGGTCGACGATCTCTCGGACCTGCTCGGTGGTGAGGCTCTTGAAGGTCACCACGGCATCGATCCGGTTCAGGAACTCGGGGCGGAACATCCGCTTGAGCTCGTCGTCGATCCGGGTCTTCATCTGCTTGTGGCGGCGCTCGTTCTCCTCGTCCTCGGTCGTCGCCGCGGCCTGGAAGCCGAGGCTCGTCTGGGCCTGGCTGAGGTCCCTCACGCCAAGGTTCGAGGTCATGATGATTATGGAGTTCGCGAAGTTGACCATCTTGCCCTTCGCATCCGAAAGGCGGCCGTCCTCGAGGATCTGGAGGAGCATGTTGAACACCTCGGGATGGGCCTTCTCGATCTCGTCGAGGAGTATCACCGAGTAGGGCCGGCGGCGGACCGCCTCGGTCAGCTGACCGCCCTCGTCATAGCCGACGTAGCCGGGCGGCGAGCCGACCAGTCGCGCCGTCGTGTGGCGCTCCATGAACTCCGACATGTCGAGCCGGATTAGTGCGTCCTCGGTGTCGAAGAGGAACTCCGCCAGCGCGCGCGCAAGCTCTGTCTTGCCGACACCGGTCGGTCCCAGGAAGATGAACGATCCGATCGGCCGGCGGGGATCCTTCAGGCCCGCCCGGCCGCGGCGCACCGCCTGGGAGATCGCTACGATCGCGTCCTCCTGGCCGATGACTCGCTTGTGCAGGTCGTCCTCCATCCGGAGCAGCCGCGCCGTCTCCTCCTCGACCAGACGGGAGACGGGGACGCCGGTCCAGGCCGCCACGATGTGGGCGATGTCCTCCTCGCCCACCTCCGGCACGATCTCGCCCAGCTTGTCGCGCCACGAGCTTTCCTCGGCGGCGTATTTGTCCTTCTGCTTCTTCTCCTGGTCGCGGAAGTTGGCCGCCGTCTCATAGTCCTGCTTGGCGATCGAGTCCTCCTTCTGAGCCTGGAGGAGCTTGATCTCCTTCTGCATCTCCTTGAGCTCGGGCGGCGTCGTGGTGAGCCGCATCCGGACCCGGGCGGACGCCTCATCGATGAGGTCTATCGCCTTGTCGGGCAGCGCGCGGTCGGAGACATAGCGGTCGCTCATCACGGCGGCCGCGCGGACGGCGAGGTCGGTGATGGTGACGCGGTGGTGCTTCTCGTAGAGCGACTTGATCCCGTGCAGGATGTCGATCGTCTCGGCCAGACTCGGCTGGTCGACGAAGACCGGCTGGAAGCGCCGCTCGAGCGCGGCGTCCTTCTCGATGTACTTGCGGTACTCATTCAGCGTGGTGGCGCCGATGCACTGGATCTCACCCCGGGCGAGGGCGGGCTTCAGGATGTTCGCGGCGTCGATCGCGCCCTCCGCCGCGCCGGCTCCGACGAGTGTGTGCAGCTCGTCGATGAAGAGGACGACCTCTCGCGTCGAGCGGATCTCGTCGAGGATCTTCTTCAGCCGCTCCTCGAACTCGCCGCGGTACTTGGTGCCGGCGACGAGGGCACCCATGTCGAGGGTCAGCACGCGCTTGTTGAGGAGCGACTCGGGGACGTTGCCAAGCGTGATCTGCTGGGCCAGGCCCTCCGCGATCGCGGTCTTGCCGACGCCCGGCTCGCCGATCAGAGCGGGGTTGTTCTTGGTCCGACGACTGAGGATCTGGATAACCCGCTCGATCTCGCTCTCCCGGCCGATGACGGGGTCGAGGCCGTTCTTGCGGGCCATCTCGGTGAGGTCGCGCCCGAACTGGTCGAGCAGCGGCGTCTTGCTGGGCCGCTTGGGAGCCGGCTCGGACTCTTCGGTTGCCGAGTCGTGGAGCAGCCGCTCGATCTCGGCTCGCACCTTCTCGAGGTTGGCGCCGAGGTCCTCGAGGACGTGGGCGGCGATGCCCTCACCCTCGATCAGCAGGCCGAGCAGGAGATGCTCGGTGCCGACGTAGTTGTGTCCCATCCGGCGAGCTTCCTCGAAGGAGATCTCGATGACCTTCTTGACCCGGCTGGTGGGGATGATCTGCTGGATGATGATCCGCTCGTTGCGACCGAGCACCGACTCGATCGTCTGGCGGACCTTGCCGATCTCCACGCCCAGGTTGCCGAGAACCTTGGCGGCGAGTCCCTCACCCTCCCTCAGCAGGCCGAGAAGAAGATGCTCCGTCCCGATATAGCTGTGGTGAGACCTTTCAGCCTCTTCCTGGGCAAGCGTCAGTACCTTTTTCGCTCGCTCTGTGAACCTCTCGAACGGATACAAAGTCTTCTATCTCCTTTGACCTTGGGGCTGTATCGCGGGGTGGGACCAGCACCTCCTCCTGTGAGATACGAATTCCAATCTGGTGAAGAGCGTTCTTCGCGTAACTATAACCCTGGGGGTTTTCGG
Source organism: Candidatus Dormiibacterota bacterium (assembly GCA_030948245.1). Classification (GTDB taxonomy): domain Bacteria; phylum Chloroflexota; class Dormibacteria; order Dormibacterales; family Dormibacteraceae; genus UBA6019. The sequence goes on from JALZAP010000124.1 coordinate 4,513, forward strand.
TCCCATTCCGTACTCCGCCGGCTTCGAAAGGGCCTGTGCCGATCCTCCGCCGACCTACTTCATACCCAATTCAGGCCGACCTCAATTAAGGGGTTCGATCTGGCCGGAAACGAAACAGCCCGGCCCGTCCGGGGCAGGGCTGTCGAGACGCCTGAGGAAGGAGGCGGGCGGTTGCCCTACTCCTCCTCTTCGTCGTAGTCGGTGTCCTTCCGCTCCCGGCTGACGTAACCCGCCGGCGGGTTGGTCAGCTGCTTGAGGCTGAGGGAGATCCGGCGCCGGGCGGTGTCGACCCCGATGACCTTCACCTGCACGTCGTCGCCGACCTTGAGAACGTCCTCGGTCTTGTCGACATGGTCCCAGGAGAGCTCCGAGATGTGGAGCAGCCCCTCGATGCCGGGCACGATCTGGAGGAACGCGCCGTACTTCTTGGTCTTGGTGACCGTCCCGCTGACGATCGACCCGGCCGGGAGCGAGGCGACCACCTGCTCCCATGGGTCCTGCTGGAGCTGCCGGAGGGACAGCGAGATCCGGCTCTGGTCGGCGTCCAGCTTGATCACCTTGACTGATACCTCGTCCCCCACCTGGAGGACGTCGGAGACCTTGGAGACCCGGTCCCAGGAGAGCTCCGAGATATGGATCAGGCCATCGGCGCCGCCGATGTCGACGAAGGCACCGTAGGTCGTCAGCCCGGACACGGTCCCCTTGACGGTGTCGCCGACACCCAGGCGTCCGAAGAGGTCGTCACGCCGGCGGGCGCGATCCTCGTCCTCGGCCGCCTTCTGGCTGACGATGAGCCGGTTGCGCTTGCGGTTGACCTCGAGGATCTTCACCGGGATCTTCTGGCCGACCAGCTGCTCGAGGTTGCCCGAGTAGGCCCGCGCCACCTGGGACGACGGCAGGAAGCCGCGCAGGCCCAGGACGTTGACGATCAGGCCGCCCTTGTTCTGCTCGCGGACCTCGGCCTCCATGACCTCGCCCGCCGTCTGCTTGTCGGCGGCCGTGAGCCAGGTCGTCTCCGCCCGCGCCCGGCGCAGGCTGAGGACGACGTTGCCCTCCTCGTTTTCCGACTGGAGGACGTAGACCTTGATCTGGTCTCCGGGCTCGAGGTCGATCGAGTCGGCCTCGCCGCGAAAGCCGAGC
>JALZAP010000125.1 GCA_030948245.1 Candidatus Dormiibacterota bacterium
CAGTAAGGATGGGGCTCACCCCAGAGCATCGAGACCTCGCCCAGCCGCTCGTCCTCGCCGTTCACTATGGACCAGCTCTCCGCGCTCTGGCCGCGCGTCGAGCGGACCAGGCGAAGCTCTTTCCAGAACTTGTTGGCGGCGTCGCGCTGAGCCTTCTCGCGCTCCGCCTGGGCCTCCTGGAAGGAGCCCCACATGCGGAGCAGGTGGTTGCGGAACCGGTGGTAGGTCGCGAGGAGGGCGGGCTTCGCCTGGGGCGACCCGATCAGCTGCTCGAAGGCGTGCTCGAAAGCCGCTTCGACGCGCTCCTGGCGATCGACCAGGTCGACCGCCCAGTCCACGTCCTCACTCAGGCGCATGCTCTCGTTGAGGACCACCTCGAAATCGAGCCAGTCCTCGCCGAACTCGGGGACGAGCACGTTCTCGACGATGTCAGCCAGCCGGTGCTCCTCGAGGAGGACCGGATTGACCCGCGTGCGTGCCTCGGGCCAGCTCTTCCAGCCCATCACGTTGTGGATCCAGTAGTCGAAGATGGTGACCGCGTACTGAAGAGCGGCGGGTGAGCTCCAGATGTCCGCCGGCCAGGTCTTCCGCCCGGTCCGTACCTTGTTGTAGAGGGCGATGACCTCTTCGTCGTCCAGGTATTCGCTTTCCATTCTTATGGGTCCTGTGAATTCTAGGCGCGGTAACTTCGGCGGCTTCACCCCTGCGTCGCGCCGTCTGGTCACGCTGCCGGATGGGCGCAGCGCGTTCGCGAAGGGCGCCACGACGGACCTGACGGAGGCCTGGCTGCGGGCTGAGCACCACGTTTATACCCATCTCCGCGGCTCCTTCATGCCGCTGCTCCTCGGCTGGGACGACTCGGGAGAGCGGCCGGTGATGCTTCTCGAGGACCTCACTGGGGCGCGCTGGCCACCACCCTGGGAGGCGGGTGACGAAGCGCTCGTCCTGGCCGCCCTGGAAGAGATCCACGCCGCGACACCTCCCCCCGGCCTGCCCGGCTGGGAGGCCGAGTTCAGGTCCGGCTGGCCTGCCATCGTCCGCGATCGAGGGCCCTTCCTCTCGCTCGGCCTGGTGACCGAGGATTGGCTGGAGGCGAACCTCCTGGCGTTCCAGGCCGCGAGTGAACGGGCCCGGCTGGCAGGCGAGTCGCTGGTGCATTTCGACATCCGGAGCGACAACCTCTGCTTCCGAGACGGTCGAGCCGTGATTGTGGACTGGAACTGGGCTTCGCTCGGCGACCCTGCCTTCGACGCGCAGTTCTGGCTCCCCAGCCTGGTGCTCGAGGGCGGGAGTCCGCCAATCGAGCTCGCGCCCGAGTACGCCGCCTGGATGGTCGGCTTCTTCGGAGCCCGAGCGGGCCTCCCAGGCTTTCCCGACGCCCCCGGCGTCCGCCCGATCCAGCTCGCCCAGCTGAAGGTGGTGCTGCCCTGGGCCTGCCGCCTGCTCGACATCCCGCTGCCAGACGGGTAGACGGGAATTCGACTTCCCGTGGCGGGGTATAAATGCTTCGTAATGGCATCCCCGAACGGATTCACCCCCGAGCAGGTCGCCCGCTATGCGCGACACCTGATCCTGCCCGAGGTCGGCGGCAAGGGCCAGCGCAAGCTCATGAACACGAGCGTGCTGCTGCTCGGCGCCGGCGGGCTCGGCTCCCCGGCCGGTCTCTACCTGGCCGCGGCAGGCATCGGCAAGATCGGCATCGTCGACTTCGACGACGTCGACGCCTCCAACCTGCAGCGGCAGATCCTCCATGGCGTCGAGGATCTCGGCCGGCCCAAGGTCGACTCCGCCGCCGACCGGATGAAGTCGATGAACCCCGACGTCGAGGTCGTCGGCATCCGCCAGCACCTCGATTCGAGCAACGTGCTCGACGTCTTCAGGGACTACGACGTGATCGTGGACGGGACGGACAACTTCCCGACTCGCTACCTCGCCAACGACGCCGCCTTCTTCCTCGGCAAGCCCCTCGTCCATGGTGCCATCTACCGCTTCGAGGGCCAGCTGACGATGTTCGACGCGGCCCACGGCTCGGCCTGCTACCGCTGCCTCTTCAATGAGCCGCCGCCCCCGGGCTCGGTCGCGTCCTGCGCCGAAGCGGGCGTATTCGGCGTGCTGCCCGGGATCATCGGCAGCCTGATGGCCTTCGAGACGATCAAGTTCATCCTCAAGATCGGTGATCCGCTGATCGGGCGGCTGCTGCTCTACGAGGGGCTGGACACGACCTTCCGGACGGTCAAGCTGCGCAAGAACCCGAAGTGCGTTCTCTGCGGCGAGAACCCCACGGTCACCGAGCTCATCGACTACGAGACCTGGTGCGCGATGCCCTCGGTCGAGTCTTCGGTCGTCCCCGAGGAAGCCTCCGTATAGAGTTCGAGCTGAACCATGATTCAGCTCCAACGCGCTGACCCGGCCGCGCTCGACCGCGCTCGTAAGAAGGTTCGCAACCTCGGTTCGGCGCTGATCGCCTACTCGGGCGGTGTCGATTCGACGCTCCTCCTCAAGCTCGCGCTCGAGGAGCTGCCCGGCCGGGTCGTGGCCGTGCTCGCCTCGTCGCCGGCCTACCCGGAGTCCGAGCAGGAGGAGGCGCGGGCCCTGGCCAGACGGCTCGAGGCGGAGCTGGTCGAGGTCGACACCTCGGAGGTCGAGCTGGACGAGTACGTCCGGAACAATCCCGACCGCTGCTTCCACTGCAAGGAGGAGCTCTTCGACACCCTCGAGCCGGTCCGCGAGCGGCTCGGACTGGCCACTCTCGCCTACGGCGCCACCGCCGACGACGCTGGCGACCACCGGCCCGGCCACGCTTCGGCGGTGAAGCGGGGTGTCCGCTTCCCGCTCCTCGAAGCCGGTCTCGGCAAGGCTGAGATCCGACTCGCCGCGCGCTCCCTCGGCCTTCCCAACTGGAACAAGCCCTCCTTCGCCTGTCTGTCCTCCCGGATCCCGCACGGAACCGCGGTCACTGTCGAGGCCCTGCGCCGGATCGAGCGCGCCGAGGCGGTCGTAAAGGGCCTCGGCTTCAGCCAGGTCCGGGTCCGCCACCACGGCGACGTCGCCCGGATAGAGGTCGAGCCGGAGGAGGTGGAGGAACTCTTCACGCACCGCGAAGCGGTGGTCGCGGGCCTCAGGGGGGCCGGCTACACCTTCGTCGCGCTCGACCTCGAGGGCTATTCGACGGGCAGCCTCAACCGAACCTGGAAGCCGAAGAAACAAGCTAACGGTCGTGCCGACCGTTGAATGGACGGGCGACGGCCTGCGGCTGATCGACCAGACCAAGCTTCCCGACGAGGAGGCCTACGTCGTCTGCCGGAGCGCGGCGATGGTGGCCAGGGCGATCCGCAACATGGTCGTTCGCGGCGCACCCGCGATCGGCGCGACGGCCGCCTACGGCGCCGCGCTGGCCCTCAACGAACGCGATCCGGAAGCAGGCCTGGCCGCGATCCGGGCCAGCCGGCCCACGGCCCGCGACCTCTTCTGGGCGGTCGACCGGGTCGTCGCGGCGAGCGACCCCCTCGATGAGGCGCACGCGATCGCACGGGAGAGCATCGACGCCTGCAAGCGGATCGGGCACCTCGGCGCCGCTCTCCTCAAGCCGAGCCCCCGCTTCATAACGATCTGCAACACGGGGTCCTTGGCCACGGTTGATTACGGCACCGCCCTGGGCGTGGTCCGGGCCGCACAGGAGATCGGCCTCAAGCCGAGTGTGCTGGTGCTGGAGACGAGGCCCCGGGCCCAGGGCGCCCGGCTCACGACCTGGGAGCTGGCTCGGCTCGGAATTCCTTTCCGGCTGCTCGCGGACGGCGCCGCCGGACGGGCCTTCCAGGCGGGTCTCGTCGACGTGGCGATCGCCGGCGCCGACCGGATCGCGGCCAACGGCGACACCGCGAACAAGGTCGGCACCTACCCTCTCGCCCTGCTGGCGCGCGAGCACGGCGTCCCCTTCTACATCGCCGCACCCGTTAGCACGGTCGACCTTGCCACGCCGGAGGGAGCCAAGATCGTCATCGAGGAGCGCCCTGAGGCGGAGGTGACGACCTTCGCGCCGCCTGGCACGCCGGCCTGGAACCCCGCCTTCGACATCACGCCGGCAGCGCTGATAACGGCCATCATCACCGAGCTCGGCGTGATCAAGCCCGACAACCTGGTCTCGCTCCAGCCCGCGGTGACTCGATGATCGGGGTGCTCGGCGGATCGGGGTTTTACAACCTGATCGACGACGCCCGCCGGGAGCACATCAAGACGCCTTTCGGTGAGCCGAGCGGCGACTTCGCGATCGGCTCGCTCGACGGCCAAGGGGTCGTCTTCCTACCCCGCCACGGCAGCAAGCACACGATCCCGCCCGCCCAGATCAATTGCCGCGCCAACCTCTGGGCGATGAAGAAACTCGGTGTTACGCAGGTCATCGCGCCGACCGCCTCCGGCTCGCTCCAGGCGGACATCAAGCCAGGAGACGTCGTGGTCACCGACCAGTTCGTGGACCGCACCTACGGTCGCCCCGACACCTTCTTCACCGGCCCACGGGTGGGCCATGTCAGCGCCGCCGACCCGTACTGCCCGCGGCTGCGCGGTCTGGCGCTCGCGACGGGCCGGGAGCTCGGCGTGACGATGCACGACGGCGGGACCGTCGTCGTCGTCAACGGTCCGCGCTTCAGCACCAGGGCTGAGTCGAGGTGGTTCGCGGCCCAGGGCTGGCAGGTCGTCAACATGACCCAGTACCCGGAAGTCATCCTCGCCCGTGAGCTCGAGCTCTGCTACTTGAACATGGCCCTGATAACCGATTACGACTCCGGGTTGGAGGGCTCGCCGGGCGTATCGCCGGTAACCGTCGCAGACGTCCAGCGCCTGCTCAAGGACAACAATGAGAAGGTCCGCGAGCTCATCGTCCGGCTGATCTCCAAGCTCGCCTCGGCGGAGCGCGACTGCCCCTGTCCGACCGCGATGGAAGACGCCTTCATAGGTGGCTAGAGTCGGGATCGTCCTCGCCCTCGACCAGGGCACGACGGGAACCACGGTCGTGGCGGTCGGCGAGGATGGCGAGCCGCGGGGACGCGGCTACCGGGAGATCGCCCAGCACTTTCCTCGTCCGGGCTGGGTCGAGCACGACCCCGACGAGATCTGGCGGTCAGTGCTGGAGGCGACCGGCGATGCGTTGAAGGCGGCCGGTGCGGCACCGCCGGACGTGCGGGCGGTGGGCATCACCAACCAGCGGGAGACGCTCGTGCTCTGGAATCGAAGCGACGGCCGGCCCCTCCACCGTGCGATCGTCTGGCAGGACCGCCGAACCGCGGCCGAATGCGACCGGCTCCGCGAGGCGGGGGCCTCCGAGAGGGTGCGCATGGTGACCGGCCTCGTCATCGATCCCTACTTCACGGCCACCAAGCTGCGCTGGGCGATCGACAACGTCGAGGGCGCGCGACAGGCCGCGGCAGGGACCGTCGACAGCTGGCTGGTCTTCCGCCTGACCGGGGGACGGGTGCACGCGACCGACGCGTCCAACGCGTCGCGGACCCTGCTCCTCGACATCGCCAGCGGCGCGTGGAGCGACGAGATGGCCGGCGTCTTCGGGGTGCCGCTGGACGTGCTGCCCAATGTGGTGCCCTCGAGCGGCGAGGTCGGCCGGACCGATCCTGCCCAGTTCGGCGG
>JALZAP010000126.1 GCA_030948245.1 Candidatus Dormiibacterota bacterium
GCGCTCGTGGACGATCTGCTTGAGCGCCTGGTAAACCTCCGCCACCGCGCGGATCGCTTCGGCGAACGTGGGCGGGCCGACGGGGCAGACCATGAACTCCTGGAGGTCGACGTTGTTGTCGGCATGGGCGCCGCCGTTGAGCACATTGGCAAGCGGCAGCGGCAGCAGGCGCGCCTGGGCGCCGCCCAGGTAGCGGTAAAGCGGGATGCCGGTCGCGGCCGCTGCCGCGTGGGCGGTTGCGAGCGAAACGCCGAGGATCGCGTTGGCACCGAGGCGGCTCTTGTTCGGCGTCCGGTCCAGCTCGATCATGGCCTGGTCGATGCCGGCCTGGTCAAGTACGTCGAGACCGATGACGGCTTGGGCGAGGTCGAGGTTTACGTTCTGGACGGCCTTCAGCACCCCCTTGCCGCCGAACCGACGGCCATCCACATCCCGTAGCTCGACCGCCTCGTGGGCCCCGGTCGACGCGCCGGAGGGAACGCTGGCCGTGCCGCTGCCGGCGGCGGTGCGGACGGTGACCGAGAGGGTTGGGTTGCCGCGCGAGTCGAGCACCTCCAGCGCGGAGACGCCCTCGATCGGAATCACTTGGTCGATTCTAGGTAGGTCTCGTCAGCGGAGGGGCTTCGAAGGGGACGGTACGAGCGGCGTGGCGAAACCGTAGTCCATCAGCCTCACGCCGTCGCCGAACATGATGTCCGAGCCCATCAGCACCAGCAGCAGGTGCCGCCCGCCGCGCGTCGCGGTCGCGATGAGGCAGCCACCGGCGTCGTTGGTGAAGCCGGTCTTGAGGCCGGTCGCCCCCTGGTAGACGTCGAGGAAGTGGTTGAGGTTGTGGGGATAGAACGCGGGATGGCCGGCGGCGGCCGGGATCGCATGGTCCCGGGTGCCTGCGATGGCGACCAGCTCCGGGTAGTTCCGAGCCACGTAAGCGGAGAGCACGGCAAGGTCGTAGGCGGAGGTGTAGTTGCCGGGGTCGGTGAGCCCGTTGGGGGTGCTGAAGTGGGTGTCCCGCAGGTGCAGGTAGGCGGCCTTGCGGTTCATCAGGGCCAGGAAGCGGTCGAGCGGCACGATCCCGTCGCCGAGCGCGAAAGCTGCGTCGTTGCCGGAGTTGAGGAGCGCACCATAGAGCAGCTCGCGCACGGTGAGTGACTGGCCCGCCACCAGGCCCATCCGGCTCGGCTCGGCGGCGGCCGCATCTCCCGTCACGGTGACCCGCGTGTCGAGGCTGGTCAGGTCGCTGGCGATCACCGCGGTCATCAGCTTGGTGAGGCTGGCCGGGGGGCGCCGCAGGTGGGCTTCCTTGACCCACAGCACCCGATTGTGGTCGAGGTCGAAGAGCACGGCGCTCTTGGCATGAAGCGCCAGGTCCGGCTCTGCTGCGACGTTGAAGCCGGCGACGTTGAAGGCGGGCACCGCCTCCTGCCGCGGTGGCGCCATCTTGGGAGCGGCGGCGGACAGGGGCTTGAGCGAGGAGGCCGCCGCCCTGAGGCCCGGTCCGGCCGAGGTCCTGGGGGCGAGCCAGGCCGAGGTGATCGGGGCGGCCGCACGGACCGCCACGCCGCAGCCGACGGTAAGCAGGAGGATCAGCGCGAAGGCAAACAGGTCTCGCCGCCGGCGAGCACGACCTCGGTCGTACCGGCGCTCCCTGGGTGCGACGTGGGCTAAAACGGGGGAGCGAGCTTGCAAGCTCGCCAGCAAGGATAAGCGCCGAGGGGCCGATCAGTCCAGCGGCAGCGCTCCCAGCGCCTCCTCGATCCGGAGCAGCCGGGCTACGTGAGAACGCGCCGCATCCCCCGCCTCCCCGGCGGCGGCCCAGAGCGCCTGGTTGCCCTCCTCCCGCCTCTGCCGGAGCATCGCGCCATAGGCCGCCGAGAGCCGGCCTTCAGAGGCGAGGGCGGCGCTGACGATCGGCTCCAGCCAGGCGTCGTAGAGCGCTATCTCGTGGAGGTGAGGATCGGCGCTGCGGCCGCCGGGAAAGGGGACCGCCCGGTGCTCGTTCCAGAGCTTGTGCAGCCGCCGTGCGGCGTCGCTCAACGTCCTCAGCGAAGCTTCTGGATGATCGCGTCGGCGACCTGGGAGGTGCCGACCGCGGTCGGGTCGTCGCGGTCCTTCTTCATGTCATAGGTGAGGTCCTTGCCTTCCCGGATCACGGTCGCGATCGCGGCCTCCATCCGGTTCGCCGCGTCGGTCTCCTCGAGGTGGCGGAGCATCAGCACGCCGGAGAGCATCACCGCCATCGGGTTGACCTTGTTCTGGCCCGTGTACTTCGGCGCCGAGCCGTGCGTCGCTTCGAATACGGCGGCCGCGGAGCCCATGTTGGCGCCCGGCGCAAGGCCGAGACCGCCGATCATCCCGGCGCCGAGGTCGGAGATTATGTCGCCATAGAGGTTGGGGCAGCAGAGGACGTCGTACTCGTAGGGCCGCAGCACCAGCTGCATGCACATGTTGTCGACGATCCGGTCGTTGAACTCGATGTCCGGGTTGCGCTCCGCTACCTTGCGCGCCGTTGCCAGGAAGAGCCCGTCGGTGTGTTTCATGATGTTCGCCTTGTGCACCGCGGTGACCAAGCGCCGGCCCATCCGCCGGGCATAGTCGAAGGCATACTGGACGATCCGCTCGGTGCCGCTGACCGAGATCGGTTTGATCGAGAGCCCGCTGTCGGACCGGATCTTCTTTCCCGCCCGCCGGGAGATTTCCTCGATCAGGTCCACGCAGTCGGGCGTGCCGAGCTCGAACTCGATCCCGGCGTAGATGTCCTCGGTGTTCTCCCGGACGATCACGAAATCGAGGTCGTCGCGCAGGTTGCGGGCACCCTTGTAGGCCTTGACCGGGCGAACCAGCGCGTAGAGATCGAGCTCCTGCCGGAGAGCGACGTTGACGCTTCGGAAGCCGGTTCCGATCGGGGTCCCAACCGGACCCTTGAGGGCGACCCTGGTGCGCCGGATGGAGTCGAGCGTCCGGGGCGGCAGCGGTGTGCCGTATTCCTTCATGGCGCTCTCCCCGGCCGGCTGGACGTCCCAGTCGAACTCGACGCCGGTTGCTTCGAGGAGGCGAACCGACGCGTCGCAGATCTCGGGGCCGACGCCGTCGCCCGGCAGCAGGGTTACCGCGTGCCTGGTCAACCCGTCAAGCCGCGAACTATTTCTTGAAGTAGTCGACGTTGACCTGGATGAAGTTCCGCCATTCCTCGGGAACCTCGTCCTCGGGGTAGATGGCATCGACCGGGCAGGGATCGACGCAGGCCCCGCAGTCGATGCACTCGTCGGGATCGATGAAGTACATCTCCGCTGCATCGTCGGAGTGGATGCAATCGACCGGGCAGACCTCGACACAGGAGGCGTCCTTCAGCCCGATGCACGGCTGCGTTATCACATATGCCATGGAGGTTCCGATCTTATCAGGCGGGCTGCGGCGAACTCTGCTCCAGTCGGTAGCCGTAGCCCGGCACGGCGACCAGGACGCCGCCCCGGTGGGGGCCTTCTCCGAGCTTGGTCCGCAGTCGCCGGACGAGCTGGTCGACGCGCTCTGTCGAGATGTCGGCGGCGAAGCCGTAGACCTCCCGCATGATCTGGTCGCGGCTGACCGCGACCCCCGCGTTGCGTGCCAGGTATTCGAGCAGGCTGAACTCGAGCGGCGCCAGGTTGAGCGGCTGGCCGCCGACCGAGACCATCCGGGCGGCAAGGTCAACCTCGACGTCCCCGAAGCGACGCATCCGCTCCTGGTCGGTGCCCGGCTCGGCAGCCTGTCGCTCGGTGAGGACGCCCACCTTCCGGATGTGCGCCTCCAGCCGGGCGATGAGCTCGCGGATTCGGACCGGCTTGGCCAGGTAGTCGTCGGCGCCGGCGTCGAGGCCGCGAATCGTGCTCGCCTCGTCGTCGCGGCCCGACACGAAGATGATCGGGACGAGCCGGTCCAGCGCCCGCAGGCTGCGGCAGGCCTCGATGCCCGGGATGTCTGGAAGAACCCAGTCGAGGAAGACCGCAACCGGGTGGTCGCGCGTGAAGACCTCGATCGCCTCATGGCCGCCGCCGGCACGGGCGACCATGAAGCCTTCCTGCTCGACCAGGTCGGCGATCAGGTCGGATGTCGCCTCATCGTCCTCGACGATCAGGATTACGCCGCGGGAGCCGCTCATCTGTTCGTCACGGCATATTACGGGCCGCCGGGCCCGAAGGCGAGCCGAACGCGCTCGAACTCAGTCGGGGAAGCCGGGGTAGACCGCTGCTCCAATCGCCAGCAGCCAGACCAGGAGAGGCAGCGGCGAGTACCAGCGAAGGTAGCGATGGGGGTAGCCGGCGTGGCCCGCCGGCGCAGCCGTCAGCCACTCGGAGGCGAGTACGACGAGGGGCCCGAGAAGGCCGAGGGCGAGGACGAGCCAGCTGAAGCGCATCTCCGGAAACGGATGATGTCGCTTCGAGGACGGCGCTCCGCCGGGAGGGCTGTAAAGAAAAGCGAGGAATTCCCGAGCTTTAGCCCGCTCCCGGCTCGGGCGACAGCAAGCCTTCCCGAAAGGCTTTGACGAAGGAGCCGAGCGTGGCGACGGCCTCGTGGACGGAGACGCCGCTCTTGCATTGCTGAAGCTGGTCCCAGGCTGCGAAATCGAGCGCGACGCCGTCCGGCAGTTGGGGGTAGGGCGCCATCAGCACCTTCCTCTGTGACGTTACCGCCGATCGAAGGGCGTCGACCGCGTCCGGAGTGAGCCCACCGGCGGCGGGTGCCCGGTAGTAGACCCAGACGTAGCGGTGCTCCAGGTTGTGGACGGCTCGCGCCTCGGGAACTGGGACGGTGTACACATCCGGCTGCGGCGGAAGCGGAACCGGGTAGTGCGGCCCCGACGTAGCCGGGTGCTGTCTGTAGGCCTGGTTCAGATCGACGACGTGGTCGTGGCCCTGGTCAGCTTGCCGAACGGGTGCGCCGCAGCTCGAGCCTGAAACCGCGGACTGGGCGACCGGCGAAGCCGTGACGGTTGCAGCCGTGGTGACCGCCGGCGCCGGGTTGTCGCCCCCGCATGAGCCGGCCCCGAGGAGCGCCGCGAGGAGGACGAGGAGGAGGGTGCGCCGCACGGGCTCCCCATGTTGACAGCCGGCGGCCTCGGTGGTACTTCAACTGCCGCATGCCATCGGCCCGGCGCGGCCTCGTCGCCCTCACCGCTCTACTGCTGCTCGCCGCCTGCGGCGGGAGTCCCGGTGCAGCCAAATCGACGCCCAGCCCCACCCCGACGCCGACCCCTTCCCCATCGCCATCGTTCGACCTGGGCGCCCTCGCGCTCGCCTTCGCGGGCAGCTACAGCGGCAGCTGGATGAACACGACCTTCAACACCAAGGGCACGATCCTGGCGGTCATCGGCTTCGACTCCGCCACCCAGACCGTGACGGCCAACCTGACCGTAGGCGGCAACGTGTTCGGCGGGCCGGCGCCGCCGCCGGAAACTTTCTCGGGCAAGCTCGGCTCGCTCGGCTCGCTCGGCTTCAGCGGCCACTCGCCCACCTTTGGCGACTTCGCGGTGACCAGCACGGGGCCGACGTTCGTGATGAAAGCCCAGAACGTGCCCAATGCCCGGGTCGATCATTTCGAAGCCGACGGGTTGCTCACGGGGACCACCATCA
>JALZAP010000127.1 GCA_030948245.1 Candidatus Dormiibacterota bacterium
CTTCCGCGACGTGGATGTGAGCCTCCTGACGCTCTAGCTTCGAGCGGCTGCAATTTTCGGTCAGTCGATCAGCCCCACCCTGTCGCGCCATGAATGGGGAGGAAAGAAAAGTTTGGGACTCTAGCCTGTCCCCGCGGCAGGCAGGAGGACCGTGAAGGTGGATCCCTTCCCCGGCTTGCTGGCGACCGCGATGTCACCGCCATGGAGGCGGGCCAGCTCCCGCGACAGGTAGAGGCCGAGCCCGGTCCCCGGGATCTGGCTGTTCTCGGCCTTGGCGAGGCGGCCGAAGCGGGTGAAGAGGCGGGGCAGCTCCTCGTTCTCGATGCCGATGCCGCTGTCGGCGACGCTCAGCATCGCCCGGCCGCGACCCGCGCGCAGCCGGCAGCGCACCGCGCCGCCCTGCGGTGAGTACTTAATCGCATTGTCGATCAGGTTGGTCACTATCGTGGTCAGCCGGTTGCGGTCGCCTTCGACGGAGATCCTCTTCGAGCCCCGGTCGACGAGGAGCTGGTGGTGCCCGCCCGCGATCGGCCGCATCTGTGCGGCGGCCTCCTGGAGGACATCGCCGAGGTCGAGGCGCTCACGGCTGAGGACGAGCCGGCTGTCGTCAAGGCGCGCGGTCTCCAGCATCTGGTTGATGAGCAGGTTCATCTCCCTCAGCTTGGCGGTCATGACCGGGACGACGGCCCGCATGCTGTCGGTTAGCGCCCCGAGCGAACCGTCCTCGAGCATCGACGTGTAGCCGCGGAGGACGGCGATCGGGCCGCGCAGCTCGTGGCTCGCCAGGTTGAGGAAGTCCGACTTCATGCGCTCCAGGCGTGCGGCCTCGTCCAGCTCCGCGTGGAGTGCGTCGACGCCACGGGTGGTCTCCTCCAACTCGACACCCAGGCGGGCGACCTCGACCTCCTTGCGGAACAGCTCGCCCACGACCTGGAGGAGCTCACCGTGCTGGCGTTCGCACTCGACCGAGGCGTCGTGGATGCTCTCCTCCGCCAGCCGCTCGGCGAGCGCCTCGTGGTTCGGGCCATCGCCTGCCGCCGGCACCTCGAGATGCAGCTCGGCGACCAGGTCGCGGCCCTCCCGGGAGAGCTGCCAGAGGTCGACCAGGCGGCCGACCTCGAGGCCGGGGGGCAGGGCGCCCGGCTCCGGCGCCAGGCGGGCTTCGAAGCGCTGGCGGCTCAGCCGTGGAACGCGGGCCCGTGCCACCAGCCAGCGCTCGGCGGCCACCAGCTCGAGCGCGAAGCTGAGCGTCGGCGCCGCTTCCTCGCAGGCTCCCAGCACCTCCGTCAACGCCACCCCGAAGCGCGCGGCTCGGCGCGGCTCGACGCCCAGGTGCCGGCAGGCCTGGCGGGCTCGCTGGCGCGCCAGCGCGCGGTCGTCGTGGTTGCGGACCTTGAGGTGGAGGAAGGCCGCCGACGCCGGCGTCTTCGACGACGCAGACCCTACCGCCGGGCTTTCCACAGTTTTACCACCGTTGTGGACGCATTCAGCACTTCTTGTTGTGGTCCCACTATCACCTCATCCAATGGTAGCGGTGACTATCAGCTCGAGCGCTTCAGGACCACCACCGAACGCGGTTTGAGGGAGAGGATTTCTCCTGCAAGGCACCGCCGGGAGCCGGGCGCTTCGGCAGGTTGGGCCGTGTCCAGCTCGACCGCCCACTCCCGGCCCCAGTCCTCGCCCGGCAGCTTCCAGCCGAGCGGTTCGTGGTGGGCGTGGAAGAGGAGCAGCAGGGTATCGCCGCTGACCGGCTCGCCGCGCTCCGAACGGTCGGGGATCATGTCGCCGTTCAGCAGCATTCCGATCGAGACCAGGGCGCGGTTGCGCCAGTTGGGATCCCTCATCTCCTGACCATTGCTGCGAAGCCAGACCAGGTCCTGGCGGCGATGGCCGCGCCCCACCGCGCCGACGAAGAAGCGCTGCCGGCGGAGGACCTGGTGCTCTCTGCGCAGCTTGATCAGGCGGCGGGTCCATTCGATCAGGTCGGCGTCCGCGTTCTCCCAGTCGATCCAGGTCAGCTCGTTGTCCTGGCAGTAGGCGTTGTTGTTGCCGCTCTGGGTGCGGCCGAGCTCGTCGCCGTGGGAGATCATCGGGCAGCCCTGGGAAAGGAGCAGGCTGGCAAGCAGGTTGCGGACCTGGCGAGCACGCAGGGTGAGGATCGCCTCGTCGTCGGTGTCGCCCTCTTCCCCGCAGTTCCAGGAACGGTTGTCGTCCGCTCCATCGCGGTTTTCCTCGCCGTTGGCCTCGTTGTGCTTCTCGTTGTAGCTGACGAGGTCGCGAATGGTGAATCCGTCGTGGCAGGTGACGAAGTTGATGCTCGCCGATGGCCGGCGGCCGTCGCCCTGGTAGAGATCGGAGGAGCCGGTCAGCCGGTAGGCGAGGTCGCTCACGCCGCCCGATTGGGCCCGCCAGTAGTCGCGCAGAGTATCCCGGTAGCGGCCGTTCCACTCCGCCCAGCGGACCGGGAAGTTGCCGACCTGGTACCCGCCCTGGCCGACGTCCCACGGCTCGGCCACCAGCTTCACCTGGGACAGGACCGGGTCCTGGTGGATGATGTCGAAGAAGGCTGAGAGCTTGTCGACCTCGTAGAACTGGCGGGCCAGGGCCGAGGCGAGGTCGAAGCGGAACCCGTCGACGTGCATCTCTATGACCCAGTAGCGGAGGCTGTCCATGATCATCTGGAGGGTCTGCGGCTGGCCGACGTTGAGCGTGTTGCCGGTCCCGGTGACGTCCCAGTAGTAGCGGAGGTCGTCCTCCACCAGCTTGTAATAGGCGGGGTTGTCGATGCCCTTGAAGCTCAGTGTCGGACCGAGGTGGTTGCCCTCGGCAGTGTGGTTGTAGACGACGTCGAGGATCACTTCCAGGCCGGCCCGGTGAAAGGCTCGGACCATCGCCTTGAACTCGGTCACCTGCTGGCCGTCGGTGCCGCCCGAGCTGTAGCGGGCCTCCGGGGCGAAGTACCCGATCGAGTCGTAGCCCCAATAGTTGCGGAGGCCCTTCTCGACCAGGTGCTGGGCGTCGATGAAGTGGTGGACCGGCATCAGCTCGATGGCGGTGACGCCGAGTCCCAGGAGATGGTCGATAGCGGCGGGATGAGCCAGCCCGGCATAGGTGCCGCGGAGCTCCTCCGGGATGTCGGGGTGGCGCATCGTCATGCCCTTCACGTGGGCCTCGTAGATGACGGTGTCCGCCCAAGAGACGTTCGGGTGGCGGTCGTCGCCCCAGGGGAAGTAGGAGTCGATGACGATGCTGTGCGGCATGTTGGGCGCCGAGTCGAGCTCGCTCCGCTCCTCCTCCTCGGCACCGAAGACGTAGCCGAAGACCTCGGGTCCCCAGCGGATCGACCCCTCGATCGCCTTGGCATAGGGGTCGAGGAGCAGCTTCGACGGGTTGCAGCGGAGGCCGCGCTCGGGCTCGTACCGGCCATGGACGCGGAACCCGTAGCGCTGGCCGGGACCGACGCCGTGGACGTAGCCGTGACAGCAGAGGTCGGTGTACTCGGCCAGCTCGTAGGAGGCGGTCGCCTTGCCCTCGGGGTCGAAGAGCACCAGCTCGACCCAGTCGGAGTGCTCGCTGAAGAGCGAGAAGTTGGTCCCCTCCCCGTCCCAGGTGGCACCCAGCGGCGTGTGCCGGCCGGGCCAGGCGGCCCTCATCGCTCCCTCCACGAACCTGACATCTGCACTGACCTTAATTGACGCGGGGCTTCCGATTCCGGCGGTGGGGGAACTGCGAACCGGCGGCGCAACGTGAGAAGGGCCGCCGGACGGGTGACACACTGGCTTCCCTGTGACCGCGCTTACACAACCTCCGGCGAGGCTCGGGCCTCTCCGCTTGCTGCTGGTGGAGGACTCCGAGAACGACGCTTTGGTGATCGAGCGGCAGATCCGCGGCGGCGGCTATGACGTCGAGGTCACCCGGGTTGTCACAGCCGAGGAGATGCGCGCCCAGCTCGAGGGCTGCGAGTGGGACCTGGTCATCAGCGACTACCACCTGCCGGGCTCGAGCCTGGACGAGACGCTCGCTGTGTGCCGTGCCGACGGGCGCGACATCCCCTTCCTCCTGATCTCGGGTTCGGCCGGCGACGAGGCGGCCGTCTCGGCCATGAAGGCGGGTGTCGACGACTACCTGCTCAAGGAGTCCCTCAGCCGCCTCGTCTCCGTGATCGAGCGAGAGCTGGAGAAGGCCCGCCTCCGGGGCGTCGCCCGGGAAGCCGCCGCAAGCGCGAGTCGCCTGCAGCGTGCCCTCGAGGAGAGCGAGAAGCGATTCAAGACGGCCTTCGAGTATTCGCCAACCGGCCTCGCCATCTCGGGCGCGGAAGGCCGCTACCTGGCTGTCAGCCCAGTCCTCTGCGACCTGCTCGGCTACAGCGAGGCGGAGCTCCTCGGCCTCGACTACTTCACCCTGACCCATCCCGACGACCGCGCTCTCGGCCACGATCGGGCGCGCCAGCTGCGTGACGGCGAGCTCGACGGCTACCGCGTCACCAAGCGCTATGTGCACCGCGACGGGCGCGTGGTCTGGGTCGATCTCAGCGTCACGGCCGTGCGCGACGAGAGCGGGGCTGTCATCCAGCTGATCAGCCAGGCGCAGGACATAACCGGGCAGAAGCAGGCCCAGGACAAGCTGGCGGACAGCCTTGCCCTGCTCGAAGCCGCCCAGGAGATCGGGGACATCGGGACCTTCGTCGCCTGGCGCATACCCGAGAAGCTCGGCCAGGACGAGTGGTCGAAGGCGTGCATGCGGATCTTCGGCTGTGACGAGCGGACCTTCGACGGCACCCAGCAGGCGTTCTGGCGCCGGGTGCACCCCGACGACCTCGAGAAGGTGAGGGCGGCGCAACTCGCGGCGGACGTCGCCGGCACGACCTATGACATGCGGCACCGGATCGTGCGGCCGGACGGCGTGGTGCGTTGGGTCCACGAGCGCGCCCGGGTCGAGCGCGATGTCGCCGGGAAGCCAATCCGGTACATCGGCGTGACCATGGATGTGACCGAGGAGAAGCTGGCCGAGGACTCGTTGAGGGCGAGTGAGGCGCGCAATGCCGCCGTCGTCGAGGCGGCCGTCGACTGCCTGATCGTCATCGACGCCGAGGGCCGGGTCACCGGTTTCAATCCCGCGGCGGAGCGCCTCTTCGGGTACCGGCAGGCAGAGGTCCTCGGCCGCGACCTGGTCGAATTGATCGTTCCCGACCGCTTCCATGCCCGCCACCGTGCCGCTCTCCGCAGCAACCTGGAGAGCGGTGACCGCCACTATCTTGGCCGGCGGATCGAGGTGATCCTCCACGATGCGGACGGAATCGAGCTCTCCGCCGAGGTGTCCGTCTCCCGGTTCGAGGTCGACGGCTCGCCAAGCTACTCGACCTCGATCCGCGACCTCAGCGACCGCGACCAGCTGGCCGCCAGCCGTGCGCGGCTGGCGGAGGTCGTCGACAACGCCCCGGTGATGCTCTACGCCTATGACAGCGAGGGGGTCATCACCCTGGCCGCCGGTCTGGCGACGGAGCGTCTTCTCGGCGTGGAGCCGGCCACCGCGATCGGGCTCAACGTCTTCGAGCTCATGAGCGAGGTACCGGAGGCGATCGAGCACCTCCAGCGCGGACTGG
>JALZAP010000128.1 GCA_030948245.1 Candidatus Dormiibacterota bacterium
GCGCATCCACGGCCAGGTGCTGAGCTGCGGCGGCATCGGGTTCTGGGCAATCTCGCGCCGGCGATTGCTCGACATCCTCCACCGTGGAGCGGCCGGCCAGGGAGTCGAGCTCCGGTTCGAGACCGAGATCCGCGACCCCGAGGCGGTACTCGCCGAGAACGACCTGGTCGCCGCCGGTGACGGCGTCAACAGCATCTTCCGCAACAACTCCGCCGGGCAGTTCCGGCCCCAGGTCGAACCCGGCCGGACGGTCTTCGCCTGGTACGGCGCCGCGCTCCGCTACCGCTCCTTCACGTTCCTCTTCGAGGAGAACGAGCACGGCCGCTTCTGCGCCCACATCTATCCCTACGAAGACGACCTGAGCACCTTCATAGTGGAGATGGACCCCGCCACCTGGCGGCGTGCCGGCCTCGAGGAGTCAAACCGCGCAGCCCAGGCACCCGGCCAGAGCGACCTCTTCGGGCTGGAGTACTTCGAGCGACTCTTCGCCCAACACCTGGAAGGGCGCCGGCTGCTGGCGAACAACTCCAAGTGGGCTGCCTTCAGGACCGTACGCAACCGCGCCTGGCATCACCGCAACCTGGTCCTGATGGGCGACGCCGCTCACACCGCGCACTTCTCGGTCGGCTCGGGGACCAAGATGGCGATGGAGGACGCGATCGCGCTCGCCTTCTCGCTCCAGCAGAACGCTCCCGATGTCGAGCGGACTTTCGCCGCCTACGAGACCGAGCGGCGGCCGCGGGTCGAGGCGATCCAGCGGGCGTCGCGGCCGAGCATCCGCTGGTACGAGCAGTTTCGCCACTACTGGGACTACCCGACCGAGCAGTTCGTGTTCCACTTCCTGACCCGGGGCAACCTTGACTACCGGGAGCTGCGGGAGCGGGACCCTGCCTTCGTGATCCGGGTGGAGGAGGCGCTCCGGGCCAGCCTCGAACCAATCGAGGAGCGGATCATCCGTCCGTCCGCCATCACCGAGCTGGTCGCGGTCTCGCCCGAGGGGCGGCTTCACCCGGGCACCCCGGTCGAGCCGCCGGCGGGGGACCCGAGGACGATTCTCCAACTCGGCCACGCCGGCCCGCGCGGCGCGGTGCGGCCGCCGGCCGAGGGTGCCGATCTCCCTCTTGATGACGCCGGCTGGGAGCTCATCGCCGCCTCACCGCTCCCCTACACGAGGTACAGCCGTAAGCCCCGTGAGATGGACCGGGCGGAAATGGTCCGGGTTCGCGACGCGTTCGTCCGATCGGCGGCCGCGGGCGTGGCTGCCGGCTACTCGCGGCTCCTGCTCCAGCTGGCGAGAGGCCAACTTCTGGCGTCCTTCCTCTCGCCGCTGAGCAACCGCCGGACAGACGATTACGGAGGCTCAGCCGAAAACCGACAGAGCTATCCGCTGGAGGTCGTGCGTGCCGTTCGCGCCGCCTGGCCGCGCGAGCTATGGGTTGCGATCTCGGCGACCGACTGGCTTCCGGGCGGCTTCGATGACGACGAAGCCGTCGCACTCGCCCGGGAGCTCAAGGCCGCCGCGGTCGACATCGTGCTGGTCGAAAGCGGTCACTCCGTCGCCGAGGCCGTCCCCTGGTATGGCCGCTGCTTCAACGCCCAGTTCAGCGACCGCGTTCGCAGCGAGGTGGGCATCCGGACGGCGGTGGCGGGCGGCATCCTGGCCCTCGACGATGCGCGCAACGTGCTGCTCGCCGGAAGGGCAGACCTCGTGCTCGCCGATCGTGAGCTCGATTAGACCGGTCAGCCAGGCAACCGGCATGAGCCGGACGACCGCGTGCATCTCAAGCTCCCCGCGGAATGCCTCATCGGCCAGCCCGCTCCTGCGGTTGAGCGCCTGCTCGGTCGTCATTGCCACGCCGCCCAAGTTGTCTAAAGGAGGCGGTCGGCAACGACATCGGTGGCATGTTCATCTACATCCCGCTCGGCCCGTTCACCCTCCACCAGTACCACCGGCCGCCCCGCATCGCGGCCACGCACCCCGGGTCCTAGGAGACCCGCCCCGGCTCAGCTCTCCTTGACGGCCCGGTTGACGAGCGAACCGATCCCCTCGACCGAGCAGCTGATCGTCTGACCCGGCTGCAGGAAGACGGGCGGCTTGCGGAAGTTGCCGACGCCAGACGGCGTGCCGGTGGCGATCACGTCGCCCGGCTCGAGGGTGATGAACTGGCTGCAGTAGGCGACCACCTCCGCCGGCTTGAAGACCAGATCGGAGGTGTTGCTGTCCTGCATCACCGATCCATCCAGCTCGGTCCAGAGGCGAAGATTTCCGGCGTCGAGCTCGTCCCGGCTGACAACCATCGGCCCCAGCGGGGTCGAGGACTCAAAGGCCTTCCCCTGCATCCACTGCGTCGTCCGGAACTGCCAGTCGCGGATCGAGGTGTCGTTCATCACCGTGTAACCGAAGATCGCCTCCTCGGCCGCGGCGCCGCTGGCGTGTCGCACTTGCTTGCCGACGACGATGGTCAGCTCCACCTCCCAGTCGACGCTGTCCGAGACCCGCGGTAGAACGATCTCGTCATTGGGACCGATGAGGGTCCGCCTGTACTTGTTGAAGAGGGTCGGGTAGTCGGGGACCTTGGCCCCCTGCTCCTCGATGTGCGCGAGATAGTTCTGGCCGACGCAGATGATCTTCGGTGGGTCGAGGATGACCGGCGCAAGGTCCAACTCGCTGAGCGGCCGGGTTGCGCCGGACGCACCGCGCGCGTCCGCGAGGCCAGCCTCCCCGCGGGCGAGCAGCGCGCCGACATCTCTATCGCCAAGCTCCACGACCTGGTCGCCGTCCACCCGCCCGGCCTTTGACCCGCCATTCGTCCGGAAAGTCAGTAATCGCATTGGTTGAAAACGATAGCCGCACCGGGGGCCTCTGCTGCCCAGCGGGAAAGTCCTGCCTCCCCACAGAGGGGGAGGCAAGACTGGATTGCCGGCCGTTCCAGCCTTCGTCGGAGATTGACGATCGGCGCCTTACACAGCGGTCGTGCGCGTCTCCTCAGGGAGTTGTTCCACGCCCGCTTCCCCCCTCGCGAGCCTGCCGCGGAGGACCCCGAAGTACCAGAGCGTCGCGACCGCGATCACGATGACCACGATCCCGTCCGTCAGCCAATAGATCTTGGGGATCATGAGCAGTCCGAGCGCGATCAGCGTCCACGCCAGTGCGGCGTACATGACGGGCTTCGCCCAGCGGCCGAGGTTGAAGGCCTGGGGAAGGCTTGCCATCCGATCCCGCCGGACAACATAGGCGAGCACGGTGAGGAAATAGACGATGAAGGGAAGCGTCGAGGTCGCCCCGACGAGCGCGAAGAAGGCGTCCTTTCCGGTCCCGGTCACCGTGATGTAGTAGCCGAAGACCGTGAAGGCGAGGCCGAGCAGCGACGCCGTAACCAGCGCGCGGATCGGTGTCCGGGTCTGCGGATTCACCTGGCTGAGGAAGGACGACGCGGGCAGGATGTTGTCGCGCGCCATCGCGAAGACGAGTCGCCCTGTGGCGGCGAGGCCGACCACGTCGAGGGCGAGGATGGAGAAGATCACGAGCACCAGGAAGATCGTTGCCGGGAATTCGCCGAGCCATTGATTGACGATGTCGACGAGCGGGGTCGCCGAGGTTGCGATCTTGCTGAAATCGTTGGGCAGCGCGATCGTGAACCCGATCAGGGCGATCATGCCCAGGATGGCCGAGCTTGCGACCGACCAGATGACCGCTTTGGGAACGGTTATCCGGGCGCCGATCGCCTCCTCGCCGAGGTCGGCGGCAAGCTCGAAGCCGACGATTGTGAAGATTCCCATCAAGGCGGCCGCGGGGAGCGCCGCAACGATGAGGCCGCCCGTGCTGGCCGAGCCCGTGGTGAAGAGGAACCCGAGTCCATGGTTGGGGTGGATCGCCCAGGCGATGAAGACGACCACCGCGAAGCCGACCATCCCGACGATCTCGGTGAAGACCGCAACGTTGTTGATGCGCGCCGCCAGAGCGATGGAGAGGATGTTGACGGTCAGGTTGGCGACGAAGATGACGAGCGTGATCACGAGGTTGCTCGTGGCGTTGCCGGGATCGGTGTGAATCAGTGGCTGGAGAAGCGTCGCCACCAGGGGCGCGACGACGAGGAAGTTGATGGCTGCCGCGCCGACGGATAGATAAGCCAAACCGATGAAGCCGGTGAACCAGCCGTAGGCCGTGTTGACGAGCCGCGCGCCCCACTGGTAGGAGTATCCGGCCAGAGGGATCCGGGTGCCCAGCTCGGCTACGACCAGGGCGACCAGCATCTGGCCGAGCGAGGCCACGATCCAGAGCCAGATCGATGCGGGTCCCAGGGCGCCGATCGCCGCGGCGTAGTTGAGCGAGATGCCGGTCGTGATCGAGATGATCGAGAAGGCGACCGCGTACAGGGAGAAGAGCTTGAGCGCTCTGCGCAGCTCCTGCTTGTAGCCGAATGACGCGTTGATCCGATCGTCGGCAAGTGAGCCCTGCTCAGACAAATCCACACCCTCCGTATCTGTTCGAGTGGCGTAACGCCGCAGAGTCGCGACGCTCTTCAATGGTCACTCAGAAGCGCTTACCGGACCACCTCCTCGCTTGCTCATGCCGAGCACCCGCTCGAGGTAATCGTTGCCGAACGAGCCTCCAGGGTCGAGCCGCTCGCGGACCGCGATGAACCGCTCCCACAGGGGGTAGCGGGGCCGCAGCGTCTCTGCCGTCTGGAAGTGGAGCTTGCCCCAGTGCGGCCGGCCCTGGTACCCGTTCATGATCGCCTCGACCTCGCGGAAGTACGGCTCGTACGCGAACTTGTTGAAGACGTGAACCGCTATGTAGCCGGTCTCTCTTCCGTAGGCGGGACTGAGTGGGATGTCGTCTGGCGCGACGGCCCGGACCTCAACCGGGAAGCTGATCAGGAACCCGGTCCGTTCGATCATCGCGCGGATGTCGCGGACCGCCTGGACCAGGTGCTCGCGAGGCAGCGCGTACTCCATCTCTGCGAATCGGACGAGGCGCTCGTTGGCGAAGATCCGGTCGCTGCGGTCGGTCATCTCCTTGCGCGTCATCGTCTTCGCGGTGAGGCCGGCGAGTCTCGGTATCCAGGTGCGGTTGACCGTCGCCGCACGCTGGATCAGCCCGAACACGTGGTTCTCGATCAGGATGTCGTTCACGTAGGCGCCGAACCCGGTTCGTCGCTGGGACTGGGTGGGCGGATCCTGGGTGCGGGTGTTGGTGATCGCCTGCGCCCACTCCGTGTGCGGCCACCAGAAGAATTCGAAGTGATCGTTCTCCCGGCAGCGCTCATCCAGGCTGTCGAGCAGCCGGTCGACCAGCGTTGGCTCCTGGATCGAGCGGATGTTGTAGGCCGGCACGCAGCGGAGCGTCACCGTCGAGATGACACCGAGGGCGCCGAGGCTCACCTGCGCCGCCTTGAATGCCTCGGTGTCCTTGTCGGCCGAGCACTCGAGGACGCTTCCGTCAGCCAGCACAAGGGTCAGGGCGGCGACCTGGCTGGAGATGTTGCCGAGCTTCTCCCCGGTGCCGTGGGTGGCGGTCGAGATCGCTCCGCTGATCGTCTGGTAGCCGACGTCCCCCATGTTCTCCATCGCCAGCCCGAACGGGGCGAGGG
>JALZAP010000129.1 GCA_030948245.1 Candidatus Dormiibacterota bacterium
TGAGCTTCCACTTCCCGCTCATGCCGCGGATGTTCATGTCGATCCAGATGGAGGACCGCTTCCCGATAATCGACATCCTCGCCCAGACGCCGCCCATTCCCGAGAGCGCGCAGTGGGCGCTCTTCCTCCGCAACCACGACGAGCTGACCCTGGAGATGGTCACCGACGAGGAGCGCGACTACATGTACCGGGTCTACACGCAGGACCCGAGCGCGCGCATCAACCTCGGCATCCGGCGCCGCCTGGCTCCGCTGCTGAGCAACAACCGGCGCCGGATCGAGCTGATGAACGGGCTCCTCTGCTCGCTCCCCGGCACGCCCGTCATCTACTACGGCGACGAGATCGGCATGGGCGACAACATCTACCTCGGCGACCGCAACGGCGTGCGCACGCCGATGCAGTGGAGCGGCGACCGCAACGCGGGCTTCTCACGCGCCAACCGGCAGCGCCTCTACCTCCCGGTGATCGTCGATCCCGAGTATCACTACGAGTCGGTCAACGTCGAGACTCAGCTCGCCAACCCGCACTCCCTGCTGAGCTGGACGCGGCGGCTCATCGAGCTGCGCAAGCAACACCCGGCATTCGGTCGCGGCTCGCTCGAGTTCCTCCACCCGGAGAACCGCAAGGTCCTCGCCTTCACCCGTCGCTACGAGGCGCGGGGACCCTCCGACCGCGGCGAGACGATCCTCGTGCTCGCCAACCTCTCGCGTTTCGTGCAGTACGTCGAGCTCGACCTCTCCGCCTTCGCGGGGCAGCAGCCGGTCGAGATGTTCGGCGGCGGCGAGTTCCCGGCGGTCGGCGAGCTGCCGTACTTTGTGACCCTCGGCCCGCATGCGTTCTACTGGTTCACGATGCAGCCGCAACGCGTGCAGCTGGGGACCTCGCAGGGGGAGCCGGGCGACCTGCCCGAGCTGGTCGTCGTAAGCCACTGGAGCGAGCTGCTCCTGGGGGGCTCGCGGAGCCGGCTCGAGGCCGTCCTTCCGAGCTACCTGCAGACCCGGCGCTGGTTCGGGGGAAAGGCACGGCGGCTCAAGGCGGCGACCATCGACGAAGTCGTGCCGATGCCGTACGAGAACAAGGTCGCCTACCTGCTGACGGTTCGCTGCGAGTACTCCGACGGCGACCCGGAGATCTACTCGCTGCCGGTCACCTATAGCTCCGGAGCAGCGGCGGGGGAGGTGCTCCGCAACCAGGCGGCAGGCGTCCTCTGCCGGGTCGGCGGCCTCCCTGAGATGGGCGTGCTGCACGATGCGCTGACCGACCCGGAATTCGCCGAGAGCCTGCTCGAAGCTATGGCGCACCGCGCCCGCTACCGCGGCGGCCGCGCCACCGTCATCGCCCATCCGAGCATCGCTTTCGCCCGCCTCCGGGGACCCCGAGGCACCCGGCTCGACGCGTCGCTGCGGAGTGTCGAGCAGAGCAACAACTCGGTGACCTTCGGCGAGCGACTGATAATGAAGTTCTACCGGCGGCTCGAGGAGGGCAGCAACCCCGACCTCGAGGTCAGCCGTTTTTTGAGCGACCGCGGTTTTCCCAACATACCGCCCGTTGCGGGAAGCTTCGAATATCGCTTCGACAACCGGCGCTCAGGCACCCTCGGCATCCTCCAGGGTTACGTGCCCAACCAGGGCGACGCGTGGGCCTACACCCTGGCCCAGCTCGACCGCTACCTCGAACATCCCAATGCGCTGAAGGAGTACCTCGAGCGCGCCGCCCTCCTCGGCCGGCGAACCGCCGAGCTCCACCTCGCCCTGGCCTCGGACCCCGACGACCCGGCCTTCGCCCCGGTTCCTTCGACGATGCTCGACCAGCGGTCCGTCTACCAGTCGGTGCGTGCCCAGGCGACCCAGGTGCTCGCCCTCCTCCGCCGGCCCCTGCCCGCTGCCGCACAGCCCGAGGCCTCCCTCATCCTGGCGATGGAGGGGGAGCTGATGGGCCGGCTGCGGGCGCTTCTCCAGCGGCCGATAACGGCCACCCGGATCCGCACCCACGGCGACTATCACCTGGGCCAGGTCCTCTGGACCGGCGGCGACTTCGTGATCATCGACTTCGAGGGGGAGCCGGCGCGGCCGCTGGCCGAACGGCGGCTCAAGCGCTGGCCGCTGCGCGACGTGGCCGGCATGCTGCGCTCCTTCGACTACGCCGTCCACACCGCGCACCGGCCCCGCCGCAAGGGCGACCCCGCACTGCTCAAAACGTGGCTGCAGCAGGTTGTGGCCGGCTTCCTGGGCGCCTACTACCAGACTGCCGGGGCGGCCAGCTTCCTGCCCACCGACGAGACCGGGCGGCAGGTTCTCCTCGACGCCTTCCTGCTCGAGAAGGCCTTCTACGAGGTGAAGTACGAGCTCAACAACCGGCCCACCTGGGTCGGCATACCGCTGAAGGGGATACTCAGCCTGATGGGAGTCGCGGATTGAGCGTGGTGCCGGGCGTCAGCCTCCTCAGCGACGACGACCTCTACCTCTTCAACGAGGGCTCCCATTACCGGCTCCACGACAAGCTGGGCAGCCACCTGATGAAGGTCGGCGAAGTGTCCGGCTGCTATTTCGCGGTGTGGGCGCCGAACGCCCAATCGGTGACGGTCCCAGGCGACTGGAACGGCTGGAACCGCGACGCCGAGCCGCTTCACCCCAAAGGTCAGTCGGGGATCTGGGAGGGATTCATCCCCGGCGTGAAGCAGGGGTCGATCTACAAGTACCACATCGTCGCGAAAGGGGGCACCTACCGGGTCGACAAGGCCGATCCCTACGCGGTCCACCAGGAGACGCCGCCGAAAACCGGCTCCGTCGTCTGGGACCTCGCCTATGAATGGGGCGACGAGGGCTGGATGGGATCACGCGCGCGCACCAATGCGCCCAACGCGCCCTGGTCCATTTACGAGATGCACATCGGTTCCTGGGTGCGCAACGGCTACGCGCCCAACTACCGGGACCTGGCCCACCGGCTCAGCGGTTATCTCGTCGAGCACGGCTTCACGCACGTCGAGTTCATGCCTGTGATGGAGCATCCCTTCTACGGCTCGTGGGGCTATCAGACGACGGGCTACTTCGCGCCCTCCAGCCGGCAGGGCACACCGCAGGATTTCATGTACCTGGTCGACCACCTGCACCAGAACGGTATCGGGGTGGTGCTCGACTGGGTACCTTCCCATTTCCCCGCCGACGAGCACGGCCTCGGCTACTTCGACGGCACACACCTCTACGAGCATGCCGATCCCCGACTCGGCTTCCACCCCGACTGGAACAGCCTGATCTTCAACTACGGCCGGCACGAGGTGAAGAGCTTCATCTGCTCGAGCGCCCTCTACTGGCTCGATGAGTATCACGTCGACGGCATCCGCGTCGACGCGGTCGCATCGATGCTCTACCTCGACTACTCCAGGAAGGCGGGTGAATGGCTGCCCAACGTGCACGGCGGGCGCGAGAACCTGGAGGCGATCGAGCTGCTCCGCAAGCTCAACACGGAGATCTACCGCGCCCACCCGGACACGCAGACGATGGCCGAGGAGTCGACCGCCTGGCCGATGGTCTCCCGGCCGACCTACGTCGGCGGTCTCGGCTTCGGTATGAAATGGGACATGGGTTGGATGCACGACACCCTCGAGTACATGCAGCGAGAGCCCGTTCATCGCAAGTTCCACCACAACCTGCTGACCTTCCGTCCCATGTACGCGTTCAGCGAGAACTTCGTACTGCCGCTCTCCCACGACGAGGTCGTCTACGGCAAGGGCGCGTTGATCCGCAAGATGCCGGGCGACGACTGGCAGCGTTTCGCGAACCTGCGGCTGCTCTTCGCCTACATGTTCGCGAGCCCCGGCAAGAAGCTGATCTTCATGGGTGGCGAGTTCGGCCAGTGGCGGGAGTGGAACCACGAGACGGGTCTCGACTGGCACCTTCTCGACGTGCCCTTACACGAGGGCCTCGCGCGCTTCGTCCAGGACCTGAACCGGCTCTATCGCGAGAAGCCGGCGATGCACGAGCTGGACTTCGAGTCGGATGGCTTCCGCTGGGTCGACGCGAACGATTCAGAACAGTCGGTCATCAGCTTCCTGCGGCGCGCTCGCGACCCGGCGCAGCAGGTGCTCGCCGCCTTCAACTTCACGCCCGTTCCGCGTCACGGCTACCGGCTGGGAGTGCACGAGGGCGGCTTCTGGCGGGAGGTCCTCAACTCCGATGCCGACCTCTACGGCGGTGGCGGGCTCGGCAACCTCGGTGGCGTCGAATCGGCACCGACGCCGTGGCACGGGATGCCGCACCAGGTGTCGGTCACCATCCCGCCGCTCGGCGCGGTGTTCTTCGAGCGTTCAGCAGACTGACCGGCACCTGAGCTACGGTGGGGACCGCTTGAAGCCAATTCATCTCGCGCTGGTGTGGCACATGCACCAGCCCTATTACAAGGACGACCTCACCAACACCTACCTGCTGCCCTGGGTGCGGCTGCATGCCGTCAAGGACTACCACAAGATGGTCGGCCTCCTCGACGGCTACCCGCGGGTGCGTCAGACCTTCAACCTGGTGCCCTCGCTGCTGGCTCAGGTCGACGAGTACAGCAAGGGCGAGGCGCGGGACCTCTTCCTGAACCTTTCCAGCCGCCCCGCCGAGGAGCTCAGCTTCGAGGAGCGCAACTTCCTTCTCCGCTGGCTGCGCGAGTCGCCCTCCGCGCTGCGCGTCCAGCAGTCGCCGCGCTACCTCGAGCTGGCGGGCCGTCCCGCCGACGCGGAGGCGTTCACGACCGACGAGATCCGCGACCTCCAGGTCTGGTCCAACCTCGCCTGGTGCGACCCGGCCTGGGTCGACCGCGATTCGGGCCTCTCCGCGCTCAAGGCCCGGGACCGCGACTACTCGGAAGACGACAAGGCGATCCTCTTCGGCGCCCAGCTCGAGATGGTCCAGAGCGTCATCCCGAAGTACCGCGAGATGGCGGACTCGGGCCAGATCGAGCTGACCACCTCGCCCTACTACCACCCGATCCTGCCCCTGATCTGCCACGTCGACTCGGCGCGAACCGCGTCTCCGGGCATCCAGCTGCCCCACCGCCACTTCTCGCACCGGGAGGACGCCGAGCAGCAGATAGCGCTTGGGATCAGCACCTTCGAGAGGCTGCTGGGGCGCAAACCGGCCGGGCTGTGGCCGTCCGAGATGGCGGTCGGCGAGAGCGTCGCATCGCTCGCGGCCCAGGCGGGCCTGGAGTGGATGATCTCGGACGAGGACGTCCTCGCCCGCTCCCTCGAGGGAGGGCTGCCGCGCGACGGTGAGGGCCGGATCATGTCGCCCGAGTCCCTCTATGAGCCCTACCAGATCGAGCGGGAGGGACGCGAGGTGGCGATGGTCTTCCGCGACAAGGTCCTCAGCAACCTGGTCGGCTTCGACTACTACCGGATGTCCGCCCAGCAGGCGGTCGACGACTTCATCGGCCGGCTCCGGCGGATCCAGGAGCAGCAGGGCGAGCGCGATTTCCTGGTCACCGTCGCGCTCGACGGCGAGAACGCGTGGGAGTTCTACCCGCGCGACGGTCACGACTTCCTCAACGCGCTCTACACCGAGCTGGACGCCAGCCCCGACGTCATCTCCACAACGGTCGCCGACTTCCT
>JALZAP010000130.1 GCA_030948245.1 Candidatus Dormiibacterota bacterium
GTCATCAGCCGCGGCGTGACCGAGAACGGCGAGCATGGCGCAACGGCGACCCGGAGCATCGATCCGGGATTCGGATCGTGGTACCTGGTCACGACCCGTTCGGTCTCGGCCAGGATCGTATCGATGTCCTCCACCACGGAATCAGGCGGCAGCCCGCCCTGCGACTCGCCCAGGTCCATCGAGCCGCGGCAGGGATGGAACCGGATGCCGAGCTCGGTGCCCGCCCCGACGAGAGCCTCGAACACGCCTGGCTGTCCGGCCGGAAAGACATAGTGATGATCGGTCGTCATCGTGCAGCCGGCGACGAGCAGGCGGCCGATCGCGGCCCGGGCGGCGGCGCGCACTACGTCGGCGTCGAGCTCCGCCCAGACCGGGTAGAGCTCCTTCAGCCAGCCGAACAGACCACTGTTGTAGGCGTAGCCGCGGGTGGCCCACTGATACATGTGGTCGTGGGTGTTGACCAGCCCGGCGACCATCACGCAGCTGGGCAGGTCGAGGGTCTCCCCCGCCTCCGGCGCGGGTCCGGTTCCGATCTCGACGATCTCCCCGTGGCGGCTCCGGAGCCACCCGCTCTCGATCTGAATGCCGGTGCCGGTGACCAGGACGCCCGCCCGGATGACCAGGCTCACTGTGCGCCCCGCAACGAGGCGGCAGCGCTGTGCGCGGCCTCGAAGATCTTGACGTAGCCCGTGCAGCGGCAGAGGTTCCCGCTCAGCGCCTCCCGCAGCTCGAACTCGCCCGGGTCGTTGTTGCGGCGGAGCAGGTCGGAGAGGGAGACCACGAAGCCGGGCGTGCAGAAGCCGCACTGGACTCCGCCCGCGCTGACCATCGCCGCCTGCACCGCGGCCGTCACCGGGTCCTCGGCGAGGCCCTCAATGGTGACCACGCGCGAACCTTCGGCGGCTGCGGCGAGGATTAGGCAGGAGCAGACCAGGGCGCCGTCGAGGATGACCGAGCAGGAGCCGCACTCGCCCTGCTCGCAGGCGTTCTTGGAGCCAAACCGGCCGAGCCGCTCGCGCAGGAAGTAGAGGAGCGACTCGCCCTCCCAGGCCTCAGCCTCGTGGTCCTCGCCGTTGAGGTTGACGCGGATCAGCCGGCTCATGCCGCGGCGCCGGTCCGGGCCAGGGCCCGGCGCGCCATCACCGCGACGATGTGACGCCGGTAGCGGGCCGTTCCACGCTGGTCGTCGATCGGTTCGGCAGCGGTCGCGGCCAGCTCACCGAAGCGCGCCACTGCAGCATCCGATGCCTTCAGCGGACGGTCCCAGCCGGACGCCTCGTATAGCTCGGCGGCGAGCTCCTCGGCTGAGGTCGCGCGGAGGATGGTCGGGCCGACCGACCCGAGGGCGACCCGGACCGCCCGGCGGGGACGGTCGACGACCATCGCCAGGCTCGCGACCGCGATCACCATCGCGTTGCGGGTGCCCGCCTTGAGGAAGGCCTGCGACGGCCCGGCATCCTGCCAGTCGACGGCGTAGACAACCTCGCCCGGCTTTCGTTCTGACTTGCGTGGACCGAACATGAAGGCGGCGAAGGGCACACGGCGTTCGCCCGCGGAAGAGCGGAGCACGATCGTCGCGTCGAGCGCAGCGAGCACGGGCAGCGTATCGCCGGCGGGTGAGCAGGTGCCCAGGTTGCCACCGATGGTGCCGGCATTGCGGATCTGCGGTGAGCCGATCGTGCGCGCCGCCTGGACCATCGCCGGGCTGCGCTCGCCGAGAGCTTCCAGCAGCCCGCTGTAGGTGACGCCGCCGCCGAAGCTCTGCACGCCGTCGACGGAAACCTGCTGCAGCTCCTCGAGGCCTCGGATCGAGACCACGTGCTCCGGCCGCTCCCGTCCGAAGTTGATACCGACCATCAGGTCCGTGCCGCCCGCGAGGTAGGTGGCGGCGGGATCGGCCAGCGCCTCGTCCAGGTTGCCGGCGATGGTGACCTTCACCCTGCCTCCAGCGGCAGGAGGCGGAAGTTCTTCACGTCGACGAGGCCGCGGTCGGTGAGCTTGAGGTCAGGGATCACGGAAAGAGCCAGGAAGCTGATCGACATGAAGGGCGACTTGAGGGTCACCCCCATATCCAAGAGCATCCGCTCCATCCGCGTCAGGCGCTCGTAGACCTCGGCCAGCGGCCGGTCGCTCATCAGCCCCGCGATCGGCAGCGGCAGCTCGGCGACGACGCCTCCCCTGTCGACGATGACGACGCCGCCGCCGATCTCGCCCAGCCTGGTGACGCAGGCGGCCATCGCCCCGTCGTCGACCCCGAGCACGACGATGTTGTGGGCGTCGTGGGCGACGGTGGAGGCGAAGGCACCCCGCTTGAGTCCCACGTCGGTGACAAAGCCGAGGCCCACCCTTCCGGTCGCGTGGTGGCGCTCGACGACCGCGATCTTGACGAGGTCGCGCTCGGGGTCGGCGACCAGGTCCGCGCCGCGTTGCGAGGGCTCCAGCACCGCCAGGCCGGTCAGCAGCTGGCCCGGGATCACCCGGATGACGTTGATCATGCGGCCGCTGCCGGTCACCCGGAAGCTCGCCGCCGTTACCGGCGCGGCGTTCATCGAGCGGGTGACCCATTCCGGCACGGGGGTGGCGGCGACCTGGTCCACCGGGCGACCCCGCTTGAGCACCAGCCGCGGCCGAAAGCTCGCCAGGTCCTCGAAGAGGAGCAGGTCCGCCTGGTAGCCAGGCGCCACCGCACCGAGCCGAAGGAGGCCGTGCTGGAGTGCAGCGTTGTGGCTTGCCATCGTCAGCGCGTCCTCGGGCCGAATGCCGTTGGCAACCGCCACCCGGACCATCTGGTTGATGTGGCCCTCCTCGACGATGAAGTTCGGCTCCCGGTCGTCGGTGCAGAAGCAGCAGTGTTCCGGCCCGTGCTGCTTGACCAGCGGAAGGAGGTCGACCAGGTTGCGCGCGATCGAGGCCTCACGGAGCATCACCCCCATCCCCAACCGCCGCTTCTCGAGCGCCTCCGCGTAGGTGGTCGCCTCGTGGTCGGAGCGGATGCCGGCCGCCAGGTAGGCGTTGAGCGGTTTGCCACGCACCCCGGGTGCGTGGCCGTCGAGGTGATCGCTCAGCGCTGTCTTGGCAAGCTCGGCGGGAGAGCCCGCGATGACGCCGGGAAAGTTCATCATCTCGGCGACGCCGAGCACCCGGTCGCGCGTCAACAGCTCGGCCAGCTGCGCTACGGTGACGGGCCCGCGGGGCGACTCGAACTCCGACGCCGGCACGCAGGAGGATGCCATCACGAAGACGTCGAGCGGGAGGTTCGCGGTGGCGTCGAGCAGCCAGTGGATCCCCTCCACCCCGAGCACGTTGGCAAGCTCGTGGGGGTCGGCGACGACGGCGGTGGTGCCGTGGGGGAGGACCGCGCGCGCGAACTCGTCGACATTCAGCTTGGACGACTCGATGTGCATGTGAGCGTCGATCAGTCCGGGTGCCACCCAGGCACCGGAGGCATCGATCCGCTCGATCCCCCGGTAGCGCGGCGCGACACCGACGACGTGGCCGTCGACGATCGCGACGTCGGCGTCCAGCCACTCCCGGGTGAAGACGCTGAGGACCTTGCCGCCGCTGATAACCAGGTCAGCCGGCTCGTCGCCCCGAGCCACCGCCATCCAGCGGGGAGTCGGCGAGGTCACGCCACGTGCTTGTCGAAGGAGGCGAAGAGCGCGACGTGGGTGCGGCAGCCGCCGCGGCGGACCTCCATGGTTAGCGGTCGAGTGTAGGACAGCGGCGCGCTACGGGGGCGGCGGCCAGTGAGTAGCCCCGAGCTCCCGTGAGATGCCCCGTGCCGCCTCGAGCACCGCGGTGTTCAGCCCCCGAGCGATGCCGCGAGGAAAGATCGCCTCGGTCGCGTCGACGATCCCGATCGCTCCCACCGCGTGACCGACGTGGTCGAAGATCGGCGCGGCGACGCTCGACTCGCCCAGCACCGCCTCATCGCGCTCCGTGGCGAGGGCCTGCTCCCGGATCGACTTGAGCTCGGTCCTGAGCGCGGCCACGGTCGCCGTCCGCTTGGTGAGCCGGGGCAGGGGCTCGGAGAAGAAGTCGTCGGCATCGCCAGCCGGCAGGAAAGCAAGGATCGCCTTGCCGAGCGCGCTGGCGTGGAGCGGCAGCTGAAGGCCGACTTCGAGCACCTGGAAGGTTGCCGCCGGCCGGAACACGTGGTGGATGACGACCGCGCTGGCGCCGTGCCGGACGCCGACCCGCACGGCGGCGGCGGTCCGGTTCGCAAGCTGGTCGGCGTGGCCGATCGACCGGGAGCGGAGCTCGTTAAGGTCGAGGTAGGAGTAGCCGAGCTGGAGCAGGCCGGCTCCCAGCTGATACTTGTCAGAGTGCCGGTCCTGCTCCACGAAGCCGTTCGAGAGCAGCGTCTGGAGCAGGCCGTGAACGGTCGGCCGAGCCAGGCCGAGCCGGTCGGCGAGCTCGCTGACCCCCAGTCGCCGCGGCCCCGAGGCCAGCAGGCGGAGGATTGCCGCGGCCCTGTCGATGGACTGGATCGACGCCCGCCGGTCTATCTGGTTGGCCATTGTCGATTCGGCATTGCTGAATTCCTGTCGGAATGGTAGACTGCCGCCACGCTCACGACACACCCCTTCGCGAAGGGGCGCAGGAGAAAAAACTTGGTCGGGATTGTACTGGTGTCACATAGCGCCGAACTGGCGCGGGGTCTCACCGACCTCGCGCGCCAGGTGGCCGGACCTGAGGTTCGGATCGAACCCGCCGGCGGCGGGCCGGGCGGGAGCCTGGGCTCCGACGGCGACCTCGTGCGCAGCGCCATCGAGTGCGCCAACCAGGGTGACGGCGTGGTGATTTTATGCGACCTCGGCAGCGCCATCCTGACCGTCCGCCACGTGCTCGAGGGCAACGGCCACGGCAAGACGATTCGCCTGGTGGACGCTCCTCTCGTGGAGGGCGCCATCGCCGCCGCCGTGGTTTCCGCGGCCGCCCGTCCCCTGGAAGAGGTCGTCAAGGCGGCGGAGGAGGCCCGTGGCGCAAACAAGCTCTGAGGTGGTCGCGACTCTCCCCGCGGGCGTCGCACTTCATGCCCGGCCCGCCGGGGTCTTCGTGCGGACCGCGATGCAGTTCCAGGCCCGGATCACGGTCGCCGTGGGCGACCGGGAGGCCGATGCCAAGAGCATCCTCAAAGTCCTCGGCCTGGGCGCCCAGGGGGGAACCGCGCTCTCCCTCCAGGCGGAAGGAGCCGATGCGGACGCGGCGCTGGCGGCGCTAGCCGACTGCGTCGCCAACCTGAGCGACTAGCCCGGCCACCTCGGACGGGCTCGCCGCCTGGAGCGCCCTGCCGGCGAGGCGCCTCGCGTCCTCGATGCGGAGCCTGCGGACCGCCCGGCGGACGCCACCGATCCGCGAAGCGCCGACGCTGAGCTCGTCAACTCCGAGCCCGACCAGGAGCGGAAGTGAGATCGGGTCGGAGGCGGCCTCGCCGCAGACTTCGACCGGGATCCCCCTCGGCGCGGCCCCGGCCACCGTGGCGGCGATGAGCTGGAGCACCTCCGGATGGTGGGCGGGCGCCTCGCCCGGCCGGGAGCGGTCGATGCCGAGCTGGAGCTGGGTGAGGTCGTTGG
>JALZAP010000131.1 GCA_030948245.1 Candidatus Dormiibacterota bacterium
CTTCTTCAACTTCCGGATCGATTTCGATGTCGATGGCACCAAGAACCGGGTCGTCGAGGAAGACACGCATGCTGTTTCGAGCACTCAGCAGAACGCCTTTGTGACCGACGACACCCCGATCGCCACCGAGCAGTCGCGAGATATCAACCACGCAACGGAGACCCGCTGGCGAATTGAGAGCACCGCGCGAACCAACGCTCTCGGGAAGCCGACCGCCTACGAACTGCGGCCCATCGATTCA
Source organism: Candidatus Dormiibacterota bacterium (assembly GCA_030948245.1). Classification (GTDB taxonomy): domain Bacteria; phylum Chloroflexota; class Dormibacteria; order Dormibacterales; family Dormibacteraceae; genus UBA6019. The sequence continues at coordinate 242 of JALZAP010000131.1, forward strand.
ACGATGCCGTTTGCCTCTTCCTCCTTCGTTCCACTGCAACACGCGGCGTTCGCGCAACATCCCTTCTGGGTCTCTCTGTACCGAGAGGGTCAGCTGTACGCGGCCGGAGACTACCCGAACCAGGGGAACATCGACGGGCTTCCCGAGTACATCGCCGGCAAGTCGAACGTCAACGGCCAGGATCTGGTCGTTTGGTACACGCTGGGTCTGACCCACGTTCCGACAGTGGAGGAGTACCCGGTGATGACGTCTGACACCGTCTCATTCGCATTGCGGCCGTCCGGATTCTTCAACCAGAACCCGGCGCTGGACGCGCCGTAGCCGGATGAATCAACCGGCATCGCTCATCTCATTTCCGCCGCGCCGCGCCGCTCTCGATGTCGACTTGAAGCTTGCCCTGCGTGCCCATCACCTCGACCGTGGTTGACTTCCCCTTCCGCCGCCAGCGAAGGTCGGCGCTTCCGATGCCCACCGTGATGTCGCGCAGCCGCACCTCCTGGAGGAAAGCGGGCAGGGCCGGCCGGACGATTTGTAGGCGGCCGTTCAACGCGTCGGGTTCGAGGCCGAGGGACGAGGTGAGCATGTAGGGGATCGCGCCCGCCGCCCAGGCCTGCGGGCTGCACGTCTCGGGATAGGGGATCGGCCGGCTCCCCGGGGTCCGCTGGTAGCCGGCGAAGAGCTCCGGCAACCGGCCGTCGGGGAACTGCTGGGCGACCTCGAAGATGGCGGTGAACACCTTCTCGGCCTCTGCCGCAAATCCGTAGCGGCGGAGGCCGTCCATTATCAGCGCGTTGTCGTGGGGCCAGACCGACCCCGACTGATATTCGTCGGGGTCGTAGGCGGCCTCGGCCGCCCCCATCGTTCGGATCCCCCAGCCGTTGAAGAGCTCCGAGCCGAGGAGCCGGCGTGCGACCGACCGCGCGTGATCCCGGTCGACGATGCCGCCCCAGAGCGCCTGCCCCGGGTTTGAGGTGATCGAATCGGCCCGGCCCTCACTGCCGATCGCGACCGCGAGGTAGCGGCGGCCCGGGATCCAGTAGGCGGCGCGAAAGTGGCGGCGGAGCGCCGCTGCCTTGGCCTCGAAGCCGGCGGCGCGCTCCTCCTCGCCGTCGAGCCGGAAGAGGGTGGCGGCCTGGAGCCAGGCGCGGTAGAGGTAGCCCTGGACCTCGACTATGGCGATCGGGGGCTCGACCAGCCTGCCGTCGCGCTCGGTGATGCCGTTGCCGGCGTCCTTCCAGGCCTCGTTGCGGATCCGTCCGTCGGCTGTCCTGACGTTGTAGTCGAGGAAGCCGTCGCCGTCGCCGTCGCCGAACTTTTCGCACCAGGCGAGTGCCCGTTCGACCTTCGGTCGCAGCCGCCGCCAGAAGGCCAGGTCTCCTGTCCAGCGGATGTGCTCCGCAACCAGGATCACGAACAGCGGGGTTGCGTCCACGGTGCCGTAAGACGGGGCATAGGGGAGCTCGCCGAGGTTGGTCATCTCGTCGTAGCGGAGCTCGTGGAGGATCTTGCCCGGCTCCTCTTCGCGCCCGGCGTCCACCCGGCGCCCCTGGAGCGCGGCAAGCCGGCGGATGGTCCCCGCCGCAAGCTCGGGCCGGAAGGCCAACGTCTGCAGCGCCGTGATCAGGCTGTCCCGGCCGAAGAGCGCTCCATACCAGGGCAGACCGGCGCAGATGTAGGGCATCGGCGGGCCGTTGGTCAGCAGCCGCAGGTCGTCCAGGGCCCGATCGAGGACGTCGTTGAAGGCGGGGTTGTCGGTCTCCACCGGACGGGGGCCACGCGAGCCGCTGGGATGCCGCGCCGACGGGCTGAATGTCTTGCCTTTGGCGGTCTCCTCGATCCGGAGCTCGACCCGGAGCACCGCCTGCTGCCTCGGCAGCAGCCGGAGCCGCCAGCCGGCCATCACGGGCTCGCGGTACTCGGGTCCGGGAATGAAGCGCGCCCGGACGGTACGCGCATGGCCGTCGGCGCCGTCGTACCGCAACACCAGCTCGTCGCCCTCCCAGCGCGGCTCGGCAAGTCGGCCGCGCCGGCCCCGGGGGAGGCCCCGCACCTGGAAGATGCTGGCGAAGTTCGAGGTCAGCTCGAGCTCGACCGGTGTCTCGACCGGAATGCGGCTCCGGTTGTGGACGGTGATCGTTTCGCTGATGACGCCTCCAAGGGAACGCTCCCGATCGATGTCGAAGGGCCCGGCCCGCAGCTGCGACACCGATCGCTCGAGACTGGGTGTGGATGCGCTGACGACCTTCAGCTGGCGCGCGCCAAGCCTCAGGCGCAGCTCGTCGACGAAACGCGTATCCAGGAAGTAGATGCCCTGGCCGCCGCCCCCCATGGGGTCCATGTCGCCGTCGAGGCGGCAGAGGAGGAAAAGGTCGCCGAGCTTGGTCGTGAGGAGGTCGCTCGCGGTGAGGTAGCCGGTCCGCCGGCGGAGCGGGACAGGCTTGGTTGAACTTGACAAGAAATTCCCGCCGAGTGCCTAATTACCTGACAGTCTTGCAGGCGTTTTTTCTTCCAGTAGCCACGGAGGAGATAGTGACATGCGGCGATGGATGATCGTTGCGGTGGCCGCGCTGTTGGCCCCCCTGGCCTGCGGCGGTCCCCCAGCCAGCTCGACGACGGGTTTCGACCCCAGCAGCGTCAGCGGCACCGTGGTCTTGTCCGGTTGGCAGGCGAGCCCGGAAGAAGGCGCGGCACTCAAGAAAACCCTCGACGCCTTCAAGGTTAAATACCCCAAGATCACCGTCGACTATCAGCCCATCTCCGGCGACTACCCGACCGTCATGGTTGCCAAGTTCAGCGCCCATCAGCCGCCCGACGTCTTCTACGTCGACTCCTCGGTCGCCCCGGACTGGATCAAGCAGGGCTTGCTCGAGCCGCTCAACGGCTACGCCTCGAGCCAGAACTTCGACACCAACCAGTTCTTCTCCGGCTACCTCGACGCCTTCAAGGGCGCTGACGGCCAGGTCTACGGCTTTCCGAAGGACGGCAACACGCTCGGCATGGCCTACAACAAGGACATGCTGAGCAAGGCCGGAGTGCAGCCGCCGACCAACTGGGATGAGATCGTCTCGGTCGGCCAGAAACTCAAGGCCTCCGGCGTGGCGACGCCCTACTGCCTGCCCCCTGACCTTGCTCGGGTGGGCGCCTTCATCTACCAGAACGGCGGCGGCATCATCGACGCCAAGAACAAGAAGGACCTCATCGACAGCCCGGCGACCAAGGACGCCATCACCTTCTACATGAACCTCTACAAGCAGGGCCTCGCGAAGACGCCGAGCGACATGGGTGTCGACTGGCCCGGCAAGGCTCTCGGGGAGCAGAAGACCGCGATCGTCTTCGAAGGCGGCTGGCTCGATTCCTTCATGGCCGGCACCTACCCGAACATCAAGTACGGCTGGATGGAGATGCCCAAGGGCAAGCAGAAGGCGACCCTCGGCTTCACCGTGAGCTTCTCGATCGGAAAGGAATCACCCAACAAGAAGGGTGCCTGGGTGCTTGACAGCTACCTGACCGGTGCCGAGGGCATGAAGCTTTACACCAGCGGCGGCGTTGCGAACCCTTCCCGCAAGGACGTCGGGGCCCCGCCGGGCAAGGAGGTCCTGGTCCAGAGCGCCGCGTTCGCCCATCCCTGGAGCTTCATCGCGGGGTTCAGCAAGGTGATCGACGCGTTCAACAATGCGATCACCGGCGCCGAACAGGGCAACGGCAGTGCCGACACCGTGGTCAGCAAGACCAAAGCGGCGATCGACAACCAGTTGAACGCCCCCTAAGCCGCCGGGACCTGGAGGAGTCCACAGATTGGCCGTAGCAGGCGGTAGCCGGCGGCGAGACCGACAACGCAGGGAGGCCGCCGCCGGCTACCTCTTCATCGCCATCCCGATGGCGCTCTTCGTCATCTTCCAGATCGGGGCGCTTTTCTTCGCGCTCTTCATAAGCTTCTGGCGCTGGGAGATCCTCGGTCCGACTGCCTTCATCGGCGTCCGTAACTACCAGTTCCTGCTGACCGACCCCATCTTCCACAAGGCGGTTGCCAACACGTTCTTCTACACCGTGTTCGTGGTGCCGATCCAGATGGCGCTCGGCCTGACGCTGGCCGTGGTCGTCAACCAGATCTGGTTCGGCAAGACCTTCTTCCGGTCCGCCTTCTACTTCCCGGCGATCGCCAGCTCGGCGGCGATAACGGTCCTCTACATCTACATAATGGCGCCCGACGGGCTCTTCAACCACCTGCTCCAGCTGATCGGTTTCGACCCCTCCGGCTTCTTCAACCGAGGTAACTGGCTGGGCAACAGCAAGAGCGCGCTGGCGTCGATCATGGCGCTCAACATCTGGACCACCTCGGGCACCATGATGCTCTTCTACCTGTCCGGGCTCCAGAGCATCCCGACCGACGTCTACGAGGCCGCCAAGGTCGACGGCGCGGGTACCTGGAAGACCTTCCGGCACGTCACCTTCCCGATGCTCGCGCCGAGCCATTACCTCGTCGCAGTGGTGTCCGTGATCGGAGCCCTCCAGGTCTTCGACCAGGCCTACATCGCGGGCGGGTCGGACGGCACGCCGGACCAATCGCTGATGACCATCGTTCTTTACCTCTACAACACGACCTTTCGCCAGTTCGAGTTCGGGTACGCAGCCGCGGTCGGGATCGTGCTCTTCATCATCATCTTCACGGCGACCTTGATCCAGCGCCGATTCTTTGGTGAAGTCAGCTGGGCGGCAGCTCGATGAGTCGCGTCGCCGAGCTCGAGATCGCGCGCCCGCAGGCTGCCGTCGCTGAGCCTGCGCCACGTCCCAGCACGGTCGGCAGGCTCGGCCGCGGCATTGCGCTGGTGGTGCTGTTCGGCTACTCGATCTTCGTCTTCGTGCCCTTCCTCTGGTCGGTCGTCACATCCTTCAAAACGCTGCCCGATTCGCTGACCCTTTCCTTCATACCGAATCCCTTCACGCTCTACGGGTACGAGACTGCATTCAGGCAGCTGGACCCCGGCGTGCAGGTGCTGTTCTTCAACAGCGCGCTGATCGCCGGGCTCGTCACCGTCTCCAACCTGCTCCTCGGCGCGCTTGGTGGCTATGCCTTCGCGAGGCTACGTTTCCCCGGCCGCGAGGTGCTGTTCCTGCTGGTGCTCGGAACGATGATGATCCCCGACCAGCTTCGCCTGGTCCCCGTCTACCAGATCCTCACCTTCCTGCGCATGGTCGCGCCCGGCCCCGAGAACTACTTCGGCGTGTTCATCATCATCGCCATCTATCCGACCAGCCTGTTCGTCATGCGGCAGTTCTTTCTAACCGTTCCCTACGACCTGGAAGAGGCC
>JALZAP010000132.1 GCA_030948245.1 Candidatus Dormiibacterota bacterium
CCTCGCGGCGCGGATCCGGGCCCTTCTCGACGGCCGATTCAACGTCGCCCTCGAGGACCTCTCGGCGGTTGCGCCCTCGGCGCTCCGGCACCGCGTCTTCCTCAACTTCGAGGCTGACGCAGCCGGCATCGGCGCGGATGCGGTGGTGGAGGCGGTGATAGCCGCCGCGACGGGTGCTAAGCCCCGCTGAGCTGAACCTGCTCAGCCGCCTCGACCTGGCCTACCGGAGGCCGGTGAGCGGCCTCTACGCCGGCGAGCGGCGCTCACCCCGCGCGGCGCGTTCGCCCGAGTTCGCCGACTTTCGGCCTTATGTCGCCGGCGACGATTTTCGGCAGATCGACTGGCGCGCCTACGCCCGGCTCGAGCGGCTGATGCTGCGGCTCTACGTCGCCGAGGAGGAGTCCTCGCTGAACATCGTCCTCGACGCCAGCGCCTCGATGGTGGTCGGCACACCGCCCAAGTGGCCGGCGGCGCGCCGGCTGGCTGCGGCGCTGGCCTTTCTCGGGCTCTCCAGCATGGACAGGGTGGCGGTCGGCGTCCTGGGCGACCGCCGGCTGCGGACGCCGCACCTACGCGGCAAGGACGGCGTCTCCCGGATCTGGAACTTCCTGAGTGCGATCGAGCCCCGCGGCGTGGCGCGGCCGGCGATGCTGACCGAGCTCGACTGGCCCCGGCCCGGGATGACGGTCGTGATCTCCGACTTCTTCACCGAGGAGAGCTGGACGGCAGCGGTGGCCGGGCTCCGGAGGCGTCGCCAGGAGCCGCTTCTGTGGCAGCTGCTGGCGCCCGATGAAGAGAATCCCACCCTCACCGGCGACTGGAAGCTGGTCGAGTCCGAGACGGATACGACCCGGGAGCTGACGATCACGCCGGGGCTCGTCGCCGAGTACCTCGCCAACCTGGCGCGCCACCGCTCCGGAGTCCGACGAGCCGCCGAGGGGGCGGGGGGGAGGATGCTCGCGAGCCTCAGTTCGCAGGAGCTCGAGCAGCAGCTGCTTACCGGCATGACGGCGGGTGTCATCACCCGGTGAGCCTGCTGGCGCCGATCGGGCTGCTGGCGCTGCTCTCGATCCCCGCGATCCTGCTCCTCTACTTCCTGAAGGTCCGGCGGCCGGAGGTGCGGGTGGCGACCCTCATGTTCTGGCGGCCCTTCGTCGCCGACCGCCAGGCGAACGCCCCCTGGCAGCGACTCCGGAGCAGCCTCCTGCTGATCCTCCAGCTGCTCGCCGCGCTGGCGCTGGCCCTCGCGCTGATCCGGCCTGGCATCAGCGGAGCCGTCGGGATCGGCGGGACGACGGTGGTGCTGCTCGACGGGTCGGCCAGCATGCAGGCGACCGACGTCAACCCCAGCCGATTTGAAGCCGCGGTCGCGCGGGCGCGGACGCAGGCCCACCAGCTCGGGCCGGGCCAGGAGATGGCGATCGTGCTGCTCGGCCAGCACGCAGTGCTGCTGGCGCCGCCGACGGCCGATCCCGCGGTTCTCGATGCTGCCCTCGATCGCGCTCGGCCGACCGGCTCCGAGGTCGACCTGGGGGAGGGCTTCTCGCTCGCCAACGCGGTCGTCGCCGGTCGCGCCGGGGCGTCCATCGTGCTGCTCAGCGACGGTCACGCGAAGGCGCCTCCGGCACCGCCTCGGGTGGGCGCGCGGCTCTTCTTCGACTCGGTCGGGACGACCGGCGAGAACGTCGGGATCGAGACCATCACCCGCATCCAGGCGTCGACCGTGTTCCTGCGCGTCGCGAACTACGGCCGGGGCGATCGCGACCTCAAGGTCCAGATGCTCGCCGACGGCCGGCTCGTTGACGTCCTCCCGGTCCACGTCCCCGGCAACTCGACGACCGACCTGACCTGGACCGGCCTGGTCGCCGGTATCCAGTCGGTGGAGGCCAAGCTGACCCCGGGCGACGCGCTGGCGATCGACGACGCCGCCTTCCTCGTGACCGGGTCGCCGTCCGCCCGCAAGGTGCTCCTGGTGACCGACGAGAACGGCTTCCTGCAGCGGGCGTTGAAGCTGAGGGCCGGCATCGAACTGACCATCCAGAAGAAGGCCGACTACAAGCCCGGGACTCCTTACGACCTCTACGTCTTCGACGGCTGGGCGCCCCCCGGCAAGCTGCCGGCGCCGGCGCTGGTGGTCGCTCCCCTCGACGGCAACGGCCCGGTGCCCCTGGGCGCCCAGCTCTCGCCCGGGCTGGTCCTGCCGGGCGACCCGACCGACCCCATCACGCGGGACGTGGTGTTGAAGGACATCCACGTTCAGACCGCCGCCCGGACGACCGTCCCGCAGGGCTGGCGGGCGGCGATCGCCGCCGTCGACGACCCGCTCCTCCTGGTCCACCAGGGGGAGCCCCGGGTGGCCGAATTCACCTTCGACATCCACCACTCCGACCTGCCGCTGCGGGCGGCCTTCCCGATCCTGGTCCAGAACCTGCTCGCCTACCTGCTGCCGGGCGGCTTCGAGAACCAGGTCTACGCGACCGGCCGGGCGGTCACGCTGGCAACCGAGCCGGATGCGAGGTCGCTCGAGGTCCAGGCGCCGAGCGGCAAGGTTGTCAAGCTGGGGCCGCCCTTCCCGGCCGCTCCCTTCACCGACACCGCCAGCCCGGGCGTTTACACGGTGCGCCAGCAGCTCGCCGCGGGCGAGCGGGTGAGCCGGTTCGTGGTCCAGTTCCAGAACCAGGACCTCTCGCGGATCGCGCCCGGCAGCGCGCCCTTCGTGGACGTCGTCGCCAACAACCAGGGAGCGCCGCCGCGGGGCACGCTCGAGCTCTGGCCGTGGTTCGCGGCGCTGGCGCTGCTCTTGCTTGCCGGCGAGTGGCTGGTCTTCCATCGGGGGCCCTGATGCCAGGCCTCAGCGTGCTGCGACCGGAGTGGCTGCTGCTCCTCCTCCTCGCGCCCCTGCTCCTCCTGGTCTGGTGGCGCTGGCCGCCGCCGCTGGGCCGCCGCCGCGGACGTGTGTCGCTGGCGCTGAGGATCGCGCTGGTCGCGTTGCTGACGCTCACGCTGGCGGGTGTCCGGATAACCATCCAGCCCCACCAGCGGGCGACGATCGCGGTCGTCGACCTGAGTGCCAGCACCCGCCACAGCCTTGACGAGGAGGGCAGCGCGGTACGCACGCTGGCGGCGGGGAAGGGAGCTGACGATCTCTTCGGGGTGGTCACCTTCGCCCACGACGCGGCGGTCGAGATGCCGCCAACCCGCAACCCCGGCTTCCAGGTCTTCGACACCCAGCCCGACCCGTCCTACACCGACATCGGCGGGGCGCTCCGGCTCGCCGCCGGAATCATCCCCGACGGCTACGCCCGGCAGCTCGTGCTCATCTCCGACGGGCGACAGAACCTGGGCGACGCCGCGGCGACCATTGCGGCGCTTCGAGCGGAGGGGATCCGGGTCGACGTGCTACCGCTCGGCGCGGCTCCCGCCGCCGAAGTGCTCGTCGCCAGCGTCGACGCGCCCGCCGAGCTGCGGGTCGGCGAGCATGGCACGGCGACGGTTCGGATCCGCTCCACCGGTCCCGCGACCGGACAGCTCGTCTTCAGCGCCGACGGCAAGCAGCTGGAGGCGCGCAGCGTCACCCTGCCGGCGGGCATCTCGACGGCGACCTTCAACCTCCCCGATTTCGACACCGGCCTCCACAAGGTGCGCGCGGAGCTGGCCAGCGTCAACCCCGACACCTACGGCGACAACAACGTCGGGGAGGCGGCGATCCGGGTCCTCGGCCGCCCGGCCGTCCTCCTCCTCGAAGGCGTCGCGGGCGCCGGCGACAACCTGGTCGCGGCGCTCACCTCCTCGGGGATCAAGGTCGACCGCCGGCTGGCTGCGCAGGCGCCGGTCGACACCAACGTCCTCGGCCGCTACGACACCGTGATCGTCGACGACGCGCCGGCGGATGCCTTTCCAGCGGGAGCGCTGGACGCCATCGAGGCGACCGTCCGCGAGCTCGGCCATGGGCTGGTCACGATCGGGGGCGGCAGCTCCTACGGCCCCGGCGGCTGGCAGAACACAGGCCTCGAGCGTGCGCTGCCCGTTCGCATGGACCTGCCACCGCGGAAGGAGAAGCCGCGCGTCGCGGTGGTCCTGATGCTGGAGACGACAGAGATCGGCGCGCTCGACCAGATCGTCACCACCGGGGCGGCCGAGGCGGTCATCGACGGCCTCGGACCGGACGACCAGGTCGCCGTGACCGACAACCAGCAGGGCTTCATAGTGCCCATGCAGCACGTCACCGACAAGAAGGCGATCGACGCCGCGCTGGAGAAGGCGACCCTCGGCGACGGTCCCTACCTGCGCTACCTGCGGCTCGCGGGGGACGCTCTCAACAAGACCGACGCACCGCTAAAGCACATCGTGATCCTCGGCGACGGCGACGAGATCCACGGCGATGCCAGCAGCTACCAGGACGCCATCCAGAACTACCGGCTGGCCGGGATCACGACCTCGGCGGTCGGCATCAACACCCACCACGACGCCGGCTTCATGGCGAACATGCAGGACTTCGCGCGCTGGGGAGGCGGCCGCTTTTACGAGGCCGACAGCACCGACCAGGTTCCCCAGCTCTTCCTCAAGGAGAGCCAGGTGGCGCTCCGGCCCTGGTACGAGCAGACGCCCTTCTTCCCCCGCGTGACGGCGGCCGGCGACCTCCTCGCCGGAGTGCCGCTGAACGCCTTTCCCGAGCTCGGCGGCTACGTCGTGACGACGCCGAAGCCGGGCGCCGAGGTCTATTTCACGAGCCAGAAGGACGACCCGGTGCTGTCGGCCTGGCAGTACGGCCTCGGCCGGTCGGTCGCCTGGACGAGTGACGCGGTGGGCCGCTGGACGGCCGGCCTTCTCCGCAGTGAAGTCTCCACCAAGCTCTTCACCCAGATGGTGGCCTGGACGCTTCCCACCGGGAACGGCGACCCCCTGCAGACCGAGGCCAAGGTTGCCGGGGACACCCTCGAGGTGACGGTCACGGGGCCGGCCGGCTTCACCGGCGGGGCCGTCCAGGTCGGCGTCCTGGCCCCCGACCTGAAGAGCTCGAGCGTGAACCTGCCGGCCATCTCGCCGGGGCACTGGCAGGGCCATCTGCCGGTGGGTGCGGTCGGCACCTACCTGCTCCATGCCGTGCTGCTCAAGGGCGCAGCCGTGGCGGGCAAGTCGGACGTCGCGGTGGTGGTGCCCTACTCGCCCGAGTATCTCGACCTCGGTCGTGACGACGCCAGCCTGCAGCAGTTCGCTCGCGTCGGCGGCAAGCTGCTTGCGAAGCCGGGCGAGGCGTGGTCGCTGGCCGCACTGCCGGTTCCGACCAGCTCCGACATCTTCTGGATCCTGCTGCTGCTGGTGGTTATCCTCTGGCCGGTCGACATCGCGCTCCGCCGGCTGACGATGTCCCGCACCCAGGCGGTCGCTGCGGTCCGCGCCCTCGCCGCGCTCCGACGGCCGCCCGACATGGAGCTTGAGGCGCCGCCCGAGCTGGCGCGGCTGCGCAACCGCGTCGCGCCCTACCGGCGGCGCGGGTCGGCGGTGCCGCCACCCCCGGTGATAGCG
>JALZAP010000133.1 GCA_030948245.1 Candidatus Dormiibacterota bacterium
AGCCTGACGACCTCGGGCTGGATCCTTCGCCGCGACAGCTCGCCCTGGACGAGCCCGCGCACGAACCGCGCGATCAGCCAGAGGAGGAGAAACCCGACAAGCGCCGCCGCGATGTCGAGGACGACGCCAGGCCAGCCGCCGACGCCGAACAACAGCCGAACTAGGATTCGGGCGCTTCCTCGGACTCGGCCGCCGACTCTTCGCCTTCGGCCGGCGCTTCGCCCTCGCCCTCGCCCTCGCCCTCACCCTCGGCAGCCTCGGCCACCGGCTCCTCGGCGACGCGGTGGGCCTGGACCTTGACGATCATCTCGTCACCGCCGGTCAGGAGCGTCACTCCCTCGGGAAACTGAAGCTCGTGGACGCGGACGGAGTCGTCCACTTCCTCGAGTCCCGAGACGTCAACCTCGATCGCTTCCGGGATGTCGCTCGGCAGGCACTCGACGCGGAGGCTGTGGAGGCTGATGAGGAGGTCGCCGTCACCTCGCTTGACCGCGGGCGACTCGCCGACGATCGAGATCGGCACGTCGATCTGGAGCTTCTCCTTGAGATCGATCCGGAACAGGTCGACGTGTATGGGTCCTTCGAAGCGGGGGTGCTTCTGGACCTCTTTGATGAGGACCTTCTGGGCACGCCCACCATCGAGAGTGAAGTCGATGAGGTGAGTACGGCCCGCCTTGGCGAAAACTCGGCGGAACTCGTGCGCGTCGAGCGAGACCGGCTCCGCTTCCGAACGGTGGCCGTACACGACGCCCGGCACGGCGCCCTCTTTCCGCAGCTTGCGGACCTGGCGGCCATGGGCGGTTCGCTTGGTTGCCTGAAGTTTCAGATCCATACGTGAGGGGGCCGGTTGAAGGTACCTGCCGGCCGCTAATCATAGCGAAGGCCAGGAACTCGTTTGGACTAAACCGGAACGCTTTGCAGGCGGCAGGGTTTTAATCGATAGTGGTATCGATGGGAGGACCCCAAAGGGTCTTGGCGATTCTGGCTGCCTCCCTCGTCGCGCTGACCGCGGCGTTCGTCGCCCAGGCGAGCGCCGAGGCGAGCTCCTCCCTCTCCCAGGTCGAGTCGGCGCGCCAGCAGCTCAACCTCGACCTCCTCGCCGCCTCCTCCCACGGCTACAGCCAGCAGGAGGTGGGCCCGGTCCTCGAACGCCAACAGGCGATCCTCTCAGAGGTGGCTCCCAGCGGGTCATCGGACCGAGCCGTGTTCTACCGGACCCAGGCGAAAGGGATCGTAAATCTTCGGGTCGCCCTGTCCTCCCTCGAGGTTCGCCAGCTGGACCTCATCAAGCGGGCGACCGCCACCCGGCTGAACGACCTGGTCGGCGAGCTCGCCCAGGACTCCAAGCTGGGTGTCGACCCGGCCGAACTGGCGCCTCTCCAGGTCCAGGTCGACTCCCTTCAGACAACCCTGAACTACTCGCGCAGCCCCGCCGACTACCGGCGAGCGTTCACCGAGATGGGCGCTCCGATCGACCAGGCCCAGCAGCTGCGGGCCGCTCGGGCAGCCGACCTCGCAGCTGTCCAGACGGAGGCCGACCGCCTCCAGCAGGCGAACGCGGGCAGCGTCGACGCCCTCCGCCAGGTCGGGCTCCAGGCCCTGGCCGACGGGCGCAACTTCGCTACCTCCAAGGCCTACCTTCGGCTGCCGCCGGGCCGCAGCTACGACCTCATCGAAAGCGACGCTGCGCGGCTCGACGGGCAGGCGGTGGGCGACGTCGCGCTCGCGGCCGCGCTCCTCGAGCACTACCGTGACCGCCTTCACAACGAGTTGATCGCAGGCATGCCTCACAAGCTGATCGTCGTCTCGATCCTGGCCGAGGAGCTCTGGGCGTATGAGGACCAGAAGCTCTTCGTGAATACGCTCGTCACGACCGGTCTGCCCCAGCTGCCCACCGACAAGGGCCTGATGCGAATCGCCCGCAAGGAATCGCCGGTTCACTTCGTCTCGCCGTTTCCGAAAGGCTCGACCTACGACTACGGGACCATCGACGCCAAGTACGCGCTCTGGTTCCAGCCGTCGGGCGAGGCGATCCACGACTCCTGGTGGCGGAGTTGGTACGGGCCTGGCTCCAACCTCAACGGGCGCGGCTCGCATGGCTGCATCGGCGTTCCCTACGGCCCGATCGACCAGCTCTACCGGTGGGGTGACGTCGGGACACCGGTGATGGTGATACCGGGCGACGGCAGCACTGTCGCCAACCAGCTGAGCGAGAAGACCTACGACGATCCCAACTGGGGAACAGGCCCGATCACCCAATAAGCCTCTCACGCAGCGTGGAGGGAAAATTTGTACCCTCGCCCGCAATGCGGGGAGCAGCGAAGCGGTTGCGAGGCAGGAGGAAATGCGTCGGCATCACCGAAGCACAACTATCATTGCCCGCAAATGAGCCAGATGGACCCCCTGCCGCCTCCCATGCCGAGCAACCAGGATCGCTCGGACCGCTGGCAGCGCCGGTCGGGCGCGTTCTGGGGCGGCGGAATCCTGATCCTGATCGGCGTCTATTTCCTACTGGCCAACTTGGGCCTTTTGAACTGGCTGGACTGGAACATCGCGTGGCCGGTGATCCTCATCGCGATCGGCCTCTACCTGGTCGCCCGGCGGCTCCGGTAGCCCCCCGCCCCGACTGATGGGGCGCCACCGCGGCCTGGTCCTGCCCGGGCTGCTGATCCTCTTCGGCGCCGTCGCGCTGGCGGCCAACCTCAACCTTCTCCAGTGGAACTCTCTCTACCGGCTGCTCGACCTCTGGCCGGTGCTGCTGATCCTGATCGGGGTCGAGCTGGCAATCAGGGGCCTCGCCTCGCCCCGGACAGCTTCGGCGATCGGGGTCGTACTGGTGGTGCTGACCGCGGTCGGGGCGATCGCCTATGTCGCACTTGCGCCGGCGATCCCGACCGGCGGGCAGGTCCTCGACAGCAGCGAACCGATCTCCGGCCTGACCGAGGCGTCGCTCGAACTCAGCTTCGGTGCGGCGGATGTGAACATCCACGCCGAGCCGCTCGAGGGCACCCTTTTCAAGTCACACATCGAGTACGGCGGCGCGAAGCCGGACGTCTCCTTCGACCGCTCGAAGGGCACCTTGGCGATCTCCGACAGCCGCCAGGGCTTCGGGTTCTTCTTCGGCCCCCGCGGCCGGCGCCGGATCGACCTCGCCCTTGACAACGGCCTGCCCTGGTCGATCAGCATCTCCGGCGGAGCGAGCCACGTCACCCTGCCGCTCGGGTCTCTCCCGGTGAAGGACCTGAGCCTGAGCGGCGGAGCCAACAACGTCACCCTGACGCTGGGGCAGCCCGCCGGGACCGTCGCGGTCGATGTCAGCGGCGGCGCTGAGTCGGTGACCATCCACCGGCCCTCCGGCGTCGACGCTAGGGTTGTCGCGAGCGGCGGCGCAAACTCGGTCCGTCTCGACAACCAGCACCTGTCGGGATTCGGCGACAGCAGCGCCCAGACCGCCGGTTACGACGGAGCGACCAACCGGTATGCGATCGACGTGTCGGGCGGAGCCAGCAACGTCAGCGTGGTTTCACCCTGAGCGGCGCCCACTGAAAGCCCACCATCGTCTTCCCACTCCGGCCCCGATCCACGGTCAGCGAGCAGGAGAGCACCGGGCTGGAAACGTGCTGACAGCTGATCTCATGGAGCGGGTAGGAGAAGCTCACGTTGACGTGCCACGGGTACTGCTTCAGGGCCGAGTTGTAGTAGGCGAACACGGTGCCCACTGCGTCGTCCGTCTCGATGAAAATGCCCTTGGTGCCGGCTACCGCCGGCGAGGTGTAAGCCATAACGACCTGCCCACCCGGGTAGATCGGGAAGTCGCCTGGCAGGTCCGCCGGTGCGGTCGTCCCGGTCTGCTGCAAAGCCGCCTTGGCGGCAAGCGGGCCGAAGCGGTTCAAGGCGGTGTTGGCCACAAAGACGCCGAGCACGATGCCAAACCCCAGCCAGATGGCAAGGATCGGCACCCAGACGCGACGGCGGCTGAAGAACCCGCCCATCTCGGTTAGGCGGGCGCCGCCGCTTCCTGTGGGAATTTCTGACGCAGGAAGTCGACGATCTCCTGCAGCGGCGAGCCCGGGGGAAAGATCTCGGCCACGCCGAGCCGCTTCAGCTCGGTGATGTCCTCTTCCGGGATGATGCCGCCGCCGAAGACCATGATGTCCTCGGCGCCCTTGCGCTTGAGCTCCTCGACGACGGCTGGAATCAGCGTCATGTGAGCGCCGCTGTGGAGCGACAGCCCGATAACCTGGGCGTCCTCCTGGATGGCGGCGTCGACGACCATCTCCGGCGTCTGCCGGAGTCCGGTGTAGATGACCTCGAAGCCGGCGTCACGAAGCGCTCGAGCGACGACCTTGACGCCGCGGTCATGCCCATCGAGGCCGACCTTCGCCATCACGATTCGAAGGGGCATCAGATGACGGCTTCCTCGGTGTAGAGGCCCCAGGCTTCGACAAGGCTGCCCATGATCTCGCCCTCGGTTGCATAGGCGCGGACCGCGTCGAGGATGTAAGGCATCAGGTTGTCGTTCGAGCGCGCCGCCTTGCCCAGCTGCGTCATCGTCTTCGACCATTTCGCGGCGTCGCGCTTGGCGCGAACGTCCCGCACGCGGTCGACCTGGCCCTGCTCCTTGCTCCGGTCGATGCGGAGAATCTCGAGCTCGTCCTCGTCGTCGACCTCGAACTCGTTGACGCCGACCATGATCCGGCGCTTCGACTCCAGCTCCGACTGGTAGCGGTAGGCGGCGTCGGCGATCTCCTTCTGGAAGAAGCCTCGCTCGATGGCGGGGATCACGCCGCCGATGTCGTCGATCCTTTTGAAGTAGGCCTCCGCCTGGTCCTCCATCTCCTGCGTCAGAGCTTCGACGAAGTAGCTGCCGCCGAGCGGATCGATCGTGCTCGCGGCGCCGGTCTCATAGGCGATGAGCTGCTGGGTGCGGAGCGCGATCCGCGCCGTCTTGTCGGTGGGAAGAGCGAGCACCTCGTCCATCGCGTTGGTGTGCAGCGAGTTGGTGCCGCCGAGCACGGCGGAGAGCGCCTCCAGGGCGGTGCGGGCGATGTTCAGCTCAGGCTGCTGCGCGGTCAGCGAAACGCCCGCCGTCTGGGTGTGGAAGCGCAGCTGCCAGGACCGCGGGTTCTGGGCGCCGTAGCGCTCGCGCAGGTGGCGCGCCCAGATCCGGCGCGCGGCCCGGAACTTGGCGATCTCCTCGAAGAAGTCGATGTGAGCGTCGAAGAAGAACGACAGCCGCGGCGCGAAATCGTCCACCTTCATGCCACGCTCGATGCAGTGATCGACGTACGCGAATCCGTCGGCGAGCGTGAACGCCAGCTCCTGGGCCGCGGTGGAGCCCGCCTCCCTGATGTGGTAGCCGGAAACCGAGACCGTGTTCCAGCGCGGCACCTCGCGGGCACAGAACTCGATGCTGTCGATGACCAAGCGCATCGAGGGCTCGGGCGGAAAGATGTACTCCTTCTGGGCGATGTACTCCTTCAGGATGTCGTTCTGCAGCGTGCCACCAACCTGGTCCCAGCT
>JALZAP010000134.1 GCA_030948245.1 Candidatus Dormiibacterota bacterium
GCCGTAGCGACGCATGTCCTGCTCGTCGTCCATCGCGTGGATGACGTTGCCGGCGCTCATGAAGAGGAGGGCCTTGAAGAAAGCGTGCGCGAGCAGGTGGAAGAATCCCGCGGCGTAGGCGCCGACGCCGACGGCGAGGAACATGTAACCGATCTGGCTCATGGTCGAGTAGGCGAGGACGCGCTTGATGTCGACCTGGACGATCGCGATCGAGGCCGCGAAGAGTGCGCTGACGGCGCCGATGATGGCGACCGCGTGGTGCGCGGTCGAGGCGACGTCGAAGAGGGGGTGCAATCGCCCGACCAGGTACACGCCGGCCGTGACCATGGTCGCCGCGTGGATCAGGGCGCTGACCGGTGTCGGACCCTCCATCGCATCCGGCAGCCAGGTGTGGAGCGGCAGCTGTGCGCTCTTCGCGATGGCGCCGACGAGGAAGAGGAAGGCGGCCAGCTCGAGCATCGCGCTGTCCGTCTTGGGGATCGCCTTGAAAACCGCGGTGTAGGTCGCGGCGTGGAACTGGAAGAAAACGATGAAGGTGCCGAGGATCATTCCGACGTCGCCGATCACATTCATCACGAACGCCTTGCGCGCAGCGACCACCGCCGACCGCCGCCAGTAATAGAAGCCGATCAGCAGGTAGCTGCTCAGGCCGACCATCGCCCAGCCGACGATCAGGAAGACGAAGTTGCCGGCCAGGACGAGCAGCAGCATCGAGAAAACGAAGACGTCCATGTAGCAGAAGAAGCGCGCGTAGGAAGGGTCGTTCTCGTGTTCCATGTAGCCGACCGCGTAGGTGATGATCAGGCCGCCGACGCCGGTTATGACGAGGCACATGAAGAGCGAGAGGTGGTCGACCAGCAGGTTGAAGGGAAGGTTGAAGTTGCCCGAGCGAATCCAGGTCCAGTAGGTCTGGTCGACGTTGGCACTGGTCCAGTAGCCGTAAAGCACGGCGACGAAGCTGAGCCAGACGACGCCGGGGCCGACGAGGACCGTGTACATGCGCGGCAGGCGCCAGCCGCGGCCGGCGAGCAGGGCACCGCCCGCGGCAGGCAGGAGGAGGATGACGAGCGGCAGCCAGTTCATTCGCGCATCAGCCCCGCAGCTCACTGAGCTCGTCGACGTCCTCGACCTCTCGGAGCCGGAAAATATCGACCAGGATGCCGAGGCCGATAACGGCCTCCGCCGCAGCGACCGTCAGCGACATCAGCGCGAACAGCTGTCCGTCGAGGTTCTGCAGCTGGCGGCTGAAGGTGATCAGCGTCAGGTTGACCGCGTTGAGCATCAGCTCGATGCAGACGAGGATGACGATCGGGTTCCGGCGCACCAGGATGCCGACGGCGCCGATCGTGAAGAGCAAAGCGCCGAGGACGAGGAACCAGTAGGTGTCGAGCGTTTCGCCCGCGATCACCAATGAGCCTCCGTCCAGAAGGATCACTGGCGATGCTCCCGGCTCAGATAGATCGCGCCGACCGCCGCCACGAGCAGGATCAGGGAGGTGAGCTCGAAGGGGTAGAGGTAGGTCGTGAACAGCGCGAGTGCGATCTGCTCGACGCTTCCGAAGAGGTCGAGGTTGGTGCCTGCCGGAGCGTGATAGCGGAGGTTGCCGAGCAGCGACACCAGCAGCAAGGCGAAGCCCGCCGCGACGATCACCGCCAGCATTCCCTGGCGGGGCAGCCGTGTGGTGGCCAGCTCCCGCACCGGCCCGAGCAATGCGATGACGAACAGGAACAGCACCATCACCGCGCCGGCGTAGACGATCAGCTGGACGGCGAAGAGGAACTGCGCGCTGAGCAGCAGGAAGATCACCGAGAGGGCGAACATCACGAGCACCAGGCTCAGCACGCTGGCAATCGGGTTTCGGAAGAGCACGATGCCGACCGCTCCGGCCAATGCGACGAGGGCCGCGACGAAGAAGATCGCGGTGATCAAGCTTGCGAACCCGCCCCGTCGACCTCTTTCGCAACCTCGCGGGGATCGGGCTCGAGCAGCATCTCCTTGGTGTAGATGAACTTCTCGCGGCTGTCGTCGGCGAGCTCGTACTCCGGGCCGAGGACGATGGCCTGGACGGGGCAGGCTTCTTCGCAGTAGCCGCAGAAGATGCAGCGCAGCATGTTGATCTCGTAGACCTTGGCGTGCCTCTCGCCGGGCGAGACGCGGTGCTCGGGCGTGTTCTCGGAGGCGATGACGAGGATGCAGCCGACCGGGCAGGCTGCGGCACACAGCTCGCAGCCGATGCAGCGCTCGAGACCGTTGTCGTAGCGCCGCAGGTAATGGCGCCCGCGGTAGCGCTCGGAGCGCGGTGTCTTGTCCTCCGGGTACTCGACGGTAAGGCTCGGCTTGAGCGCCTCGGAGAAGGTCGCGCCGAGGCCCTTCGCCAGGCCCAGCAGCTCCTTGCCGAGGCTGAGCTGAGCGGTCTGCCGGGGCGGCCTGGGTTCGTCTGCCATGAAGTCCTCAGCCGCCTGCTGCAACCGCGATCACCGCGGTGACGATGACGTTGGCGATCGAGAGGGGGAAGAGGACCTTCCAGCCCAGCTTCATCAGGCTGTCGTAACGGAGCCGAGGCAGCGTGGAGCGGATCCAGATGTAGAAGAAGAGGAAGAGCGCGATCTTGAGGATCAGCCAGACGATCGGCGGCAGCCAGGGACCCTGGCCGCCACCCAGGAAGAGCACGCTGGCGATCGTCGAGACGGCGAAGATGTTCATGTACTCGGCGATGTAGAACATCGCGAACTTGAAGCCCGAGTACTCGGTGTGGAAGCCGCCGACGAGCTCCTGCTCGGCCTCCGGCAGGTCGAACGGCGCGCGGTTGGTTTCCGCGACGGCGGAGACCAGGTAGATCACGAAGCCGAGCGGCGTGATGAAGATGAGCGGCAGCGCAATGGGCCCGATGTGCACCGCGTAGTTGGCGATGTCCTGCAGCCGCAGTGAGCCAACGATGATGAACGTCGGTACCAACGACAGGCCGAGTGACATCTCGTAGCTGATCAGCTGCGCAGCGCTGCGCAGACCCCCTAGCAGTGAGTACTTGTTGTTGGAGGAGTAGCCGCCGAGCATGATGGCGTACACGTTCATCGCACTGATGGCGAAGATGACGAGGATGCCGATGTTGACGTTGGCGATCCAGTAGACGGTGAGGCCGGTGTACCACAGCGCGAAGGGCACCACCGACCACGTCATCACCGCCGCCGCAACGGCGATCGCCGGTGCGAGCAGGTAGGTGAAGCGGTCGACCCCGGTCGGCATGAAGCTCTCCTTGGTCAGCAGCTTCACGCCGTCGACCGCCGACTGGAGAAGGCCATAGGGACCGACCCGGTTTGGGCCCGGCCGGCGCTGGAAACGCCCGATCAGGACGCGCTCCGCGAACACGACGTAGGCGGTGACGGTGATGAGGATGAAGAAGGTGGCCAGCATCGCCAGCACGACGATGACCCAGTGCCCGATTGGGTCGGTGTAGAAGCCGCCCGGGTTGGGCCCGCTGTAGGCGAGCATCATGGCCGTGCCGCTCCCAGCAGCACCGGCAGCGCGCCGTCGCTAGTGCCCTCCTGCTCCGCCATCCCGATGAGCTCCGGGTAGACGACGGCGGCTTCCTTCTGGATCGCGAAGACGCCCGGATAGTTCAATTCAAGGTCGAGGTAGGTCGCCAGCTCGCTGAGCACCTCCCAGCCCTGCCGGCGGGGAGGCTCGATGTCGAGGGGCGGCCGGAGCAGCTGCACGCGGCCCTCCAGGTTGGTGTAGCTGCCCTGGCTCTCGGCGAAGCTGGTGCCGGGCAGGACGACGTCGGCCTTCTCGTGGGCCGGCCGCGGCAGGCAGTCCCAGGCGGCGTGGAAGCGGACGCCGCGCGCAACGCCTGCGGCCGGCGGCGGTCCCCAGCTGAGGAGGGTGTCGATGCCCTCCAGCGAGTCCCAACCGGCGATCCCGAGGGCCACCGCGCCGCGCTCGTTGGTTCCCCGGTAGAGAGGCATCGTCTTCGCCCCGAGTGCCTGCGCCAGCTCGGCCACCGCGGCCGCGACGTCCTCGCTACCGTGGCCGTCGCCGTAGAGGATCCCCACCGGGCCCTCTTTCAGCGCGTCATGGTCGTTCAGGTCGTGCACCGCCTCGGCCGCCTTTCCCGGTTTGGTCTCGACATGGATCACACCTGCGTGGCGGTCGAAGTCGGTCAAGCCCGGGTTGAGTGTCAGCAGCTTCGCCCCGCGGCGGACCGCCTTTTTGACCCGCAGATTCACAATCGGCGTGTCCACCCGCAGGTCAGAGGCGACGACGACTATGGCCTT
Organism: Candidatus Dormiibacterota bacterium; assembly: GCA_030948245.1. Taxonomy (GTDB): domain Bacteria; phylum Chloroflexota; class Dormibacteria; order Dormibacterales; family Dormibacteraceae; genus UBA6019. Next base: position 4,272 of record JALZAP010000134.1, read on the forward strand.
GAGACCATCGATCTCCCGGATCAGCAGCTGGTCGGTCTGCGGCGGCGCCAGCGCAGTCCGCCCGTGCATCTTCACCTGGGCTCCCTTGAGCGGGCCGTCGAGCAGCCGCCGGAAAAGGAAGCCCTCCTCGTTGGTCAGGTCCTGCGGAAGCGAGATGCCGAGCTTCGCGCCCTTGCCCTTGATCCCCGCCGCCACCGTGGCGATCGCCTTTTCCCAGCTTGCCTCCGAACCGCGCACGATCGGCACCCGCAGCCGGGCTGGGTCGTTGACGTCGGTGTAGTCGAAGCGGCCGCGGTCGCAGATCCAGCCGTCGTCAATCTCGTCGTTCTCGCGGCTGGTGATGCGCATCAGCTCGCCCCGCCGCTCCCACAGGTTTACGTTGCAGCCGACCGAGCACTTCGAGCAGATGCTCGCGGTGTGCCTCATGTCCCATGGCCGCGACTGGAAGCGCCACACCCGCGAGGTCAGCGCACCGACCGGGCAGAGGTCGATGATGTTGCCGCTGAAGATGCTCGTCAGCGGCTCGTCGAACTGGGTGGCGATGTACGACTCGACGCCCCGGTGCGCGCTGGTGAGCTCCTGCTCCCAGGCGATCTCGTCGTAGTAACGGGTGCACCGATAACAGAGGACGCAGCGCTCCCGGTCGAGCGCGATGCTGGGGCTGATCGGGAGCGGCTTGGCAAAATGGAGTCGCGCCTCCTGAACCCGGCTCACGGGGTAGCCGTGGCGGTAGGTGAAGTCCTGCAGCGGGCACTCGCCGCCCTTGTCGCAGACCGGGCAGTCGAGCGGGTGGTTGGTCAGTTCGAACTCGAGGATGTCGGCACGAGCCTTGACCGCCATCGCGCTTGTCACGCGCACGGTCATCCCCTCACCGACCGGCGTCGTGCAGGCGGTCTGCGCTCGGGGCGGTCCGGGGCTGATCTCGACCAGGCAGAGGCGGCAGGCGCCGACCGGGTCGAGCTTGTGGTGGTAGCAGAAGACGGGGATCTCGATTCCGACGCGCTTGGCCGCCTCGACGATCAGCGTGCCCTTGGGGACGGTGACCTCGCGCCCGTCGATCGTGATCGTGGCGAGATTTGGATCCTTTTCGGTTTGCTCGGGCTTCTTGGGCTCGGCAGCAGCTGACTGCGCTTTGCTGCTGGGCTGCACGAGCTCGCGCCGCTGCTGGGGCTTCTTGGGCTCGTCAGGCACGGGCCAGCTTCCTCCCCTCGACCGAGCACTCGTTGCGCAGGCAGTGCTCCGCGT
>JALZAP010000009.1:0-3323 GCA_030948245.1 Candidatus Dormiibacterota bacterium
CGCTTGAGCTCGCCGGCGCCGAGGATCGGGCTCTCCAGCTCGAGCAGCGGCGGCGGCGCTGGTTTGCGGGCGGGGACGCCGGTCATCGAGACCCGCGGGCCGAGGACGACCCGAAGTGACATCACGAAGCGCTCACGGAGCGAGTCGATGGGCGGGTTGGTCACCTGTGCGAAGCGCTGCCGGAGGTAGCTGTAGACCCGGCGCTGGGTGCGGCCGAGGATCGCTATCGGGGTGTCGTCGCCCATCGAGTAGACGGCCTCCAGGCCGGTCTCGGCCATCGCCTTGACGACTATCTTGATGTCCTCGTTGCCCCAGCCGTGGACCCGCTGCAGACCGGGCAGGAGCTCGATAGCATCCGAGTCGATCCACTTCCGGGGCACCGGGTGGAGGAGGCGGTCGGCGTGGGCGCCGTACTCCTGCCGCGCCGCGACCCGTTCCTTGGCGGCGCCGTCGCGGAGGATGGAGCCATCCGAGGTGTCGACCAGGATCAGCTGGCCGGGGCCCAGCCTGCCCCGTTCGGTGACGCGGGCGGGATCGAGGGGGACGACGCCCGCCTCGGACGCCGCGACCACCAGGCCGTCGTCGGTCACCTGGTAGCGAAGCGGCCGGAGCCCGTTGCGGTCGAGCGCTGCGCCGGCGACGACGCCGTCGCTGAAGGCAAGCGCTGCGGGTCCGTCCCAGGGCTCGTAGCGGGTCGACTGGAAGCGGTAGAAGTCACGAACGCTGGGATCGAGATCGCCGCGGCCCTCCCAGGCGTCGGGGACCAGCGTCATCAGCGCCTCGGCCGGGTCGGAGCCGAGCCGGACGAGCAGCTCCAGCACGTTATCGAGCGAGGCGGAGTCCGAGCCCTCCGGCCAGACGACCTCGCGGAGCTCTTCGGGGAGGTACGCCTCCCGTGCCCGCATCCAGTTGCGGTTGCCGCTCAGCGTGTTGATCTCGCCGTTGTGCGCCAGCATCCGGAAGGGCTGTGCGTTGCGCCAGTCGGGCATCGTATTGGTCGAGTAGCGCTGGTGGAACACGGCCAGCGCGCTCTCGAAGTCGGGATCGCGAAGGTCGAGATAGAAGTCGGCGAGGTGGGTGCCGGCCATCAGGCCCTTGAAGACCACCGTGCGTGAGGAGAGCGAGGGGATGTACATCCGGACGCCCTCCGCGCTCGCCCTTCGCTCGGCGACGCGGCGGGCGCGGTAGAGCAGGTCCTCCCATTCGTCGGGTGGCAGCTGGGGGTTGTCGATCAGCCCCTGCCAGATGTCCGGGACGCCTGCCAGCGCCTTCTCGCCGAGGGCCGATCGATCGACCGGCACCTGCCGCCACTCCGAGATCGGGCTGCCGGCGTTACGAAGCTCCTCGGCGAGCAGCAGGCGAGCCCGGCTGTCCCATTCGAAGAGCATGGCAACGGCGAGCCGGGAGGGACGGCCGCCGAGCAGTCGGTGGGGAACCTGGACAAGCAGGCCGGCGCCGTCGCCGCTCTTGCCGTCGGAGTCCATCCCGCCCCGATGGGTGAGCCTGGCCAGGGCCCCGGTTCCGAGTTCGACCACGCGGTGCGAGGCGGGCAGGGCCGGCGTCGCGACGAAGCCCATACCGCAGGCCGCCCGGTAGAGGGGGAGGTTTCCCTGCCAATGCGCGCGCGTGGAGGGCAGGGGAGGCATCTGGGCCCACAAGTTACCCCCCGATGGCCGCTTCCAACTAGTCGCTCCGCCCTAACGGTCGTGCCCTTTTCTAGTAGCCGGTCTACAAGTCCAGGAGGCCCTGGACGCGGAGGGCGACCGCCAGGTTGAGACGCGTCTCGGGGTCGGTCAGGTCGGAGCCGGTGATCTCGCCGATCCGATCGAGGCGGTAGCGAAGCGTGTTGGGATGAACCTTCAGGCGGCGCGCTGCGGCCTGCTGCTCGCCCTCCTCGAGGTAGGCGCGAAGGGTGCCGACGAGCTCGCCACCGCGCCGCCGGTCGTGCTCGGCGAGCTGTCCCAGGTGGCGGCGGGCGAAGTCGAGCAGGCGGTCATCGGCGACGCTGGCCAGGAGCCCTGTCACTCCGAGCTCGTTGGCGGAGACGATCTGGTCGACACGGCCGAAGCGGGTCAAGGTCTCCATCACGCTGCGCACCTCCCGGTGCGCCGGCGAGATCCCGGCCGGCGCCAGGGTCGGCGCGCTGAAGCCGACCGAAACCGTGAAGCCGGGCTTCCATTCGCCGACCGCCTCGCGGACCTGCTGGCCGAGGGCGCGGACGCGGGTCTCGTGCCCATCGGTCTCGGCGCCGAGGGGAAGAAGGGCGAGCACGCTGTCGGAGCGCGCCCCGACCAGGGCGCGCGGAAAGTTGCGCTTGACGATGCCGCTGACGCGGCGCAGGAACTCCCGCTTGAGGGACTGGATCATCTCCTCGGTCAGCTGCTTGCCCTTGGCGAAGGCACCGAAGCCGTCCACGTCGACGACGAACAGCACATGGTGGCCCGTCATCGGGTAGCCGAGGTGGCGGGCCCGGCGTTGGGCGGCGGCCTCGTCACCATAGCTGCCCTGGGCGAGGTCCTCGAGGAACTCACCGCGCACGCTCGACTCGGCCGCGGCAACCTCTCGCTCCTTGATGACGGCCATGGCGACGACGGTCGCCGCGTTCTCCATCGCCATGAAGGCAAGCTCCTCGGCGTCGGGCGGATGGTCGAGGACCGAGATGTAGCCGAGCACCTGGTTGGCGGCGTAGATCGGCGCGATGATCCGCTCCCGGTCCATTCCCAGGCGCGGAAAGGCGGGGACCTTCATCGGTGCGCGGTGGGCGGCCACCTCGCGCAGCATCCGCTGGATGCCAGGATCGAAAAGCACCCTGGGCGGGGTTCCGTGGCGGGCGATCGTCTCCTTGCGGTGCTTGTCGACATCGGAGCCGCCCGCGTAGGCCAGGAGGTGGAAGGTCGCGTCCTCGATGACGACCGCGCTGCCGAGCAGCTCGGCCAGCGTCCTGGCGATCTCGTCGAGGCCCTTGCCGTCGAGGACGAGCTCGGTGAAGCGGCGGTGGATTGCGATCGACTGCTTCAGCCGGGAGTGCTCGGCGTTGATTATCCGCTCCAGCAACGGCTCCATCAGGTCGACCCAGGGCACATCCTGGCCGAGTGTGAAAAGCGGCAGGTCGAGCCTGTCGGCCTCCTCCGCCATCCCGTCGGGAAGCCGCTCGACGTACATGCCGAGCTTGACGACCAGGCCGGCGCCGCCGACCTCCGCGATGGTGGCAACCAGCTCGACCTGCGCCGCCGGGTCATCGCGGATCGGGTAGGCGGTCGTCAGGAGGAGGTCGTTGGGCCTCGCCCGGCGCGCCGTTTCCGGGGTCTCGATCACGCGCACCC
>JALZAP010000009.1:3333-18130 GCA_030948245.1 Candidatus Dormiibacterota bacterium
CCGCCGCCCCCCGCGACCAGGGTGGCCGCGGCGAAGCCCCCCAGCCGCATCGCTTCGCGGAGCGTAGGGGCCGGAATCAGCCGGTCGATCGGCTCGAGGTCGGTCATCGCCGTAGTGATTTAGACATAAAGGGTGTCGGCTTGTCTTTGTGTCCCGCGAACTACCTCAATGAGGGTTTGGAGCGTACTCTCCTGCCATGCCCACCCCCGGCGCTCCCGTTTGCGCCCGCCACGATGGCGAGGTTTCGATGCGCCTGCGAACTCTCCACACCGACTCCGGCCGTCCCGGACAGCTGCTCGGGCTCTTCGAGTGCCCGGACTGCGGCGACGAGCGCCGCCTGCCCGTCGAGGCCGGCGATTCCGTCTGACGGGGAGGCGATTCGGGATGGCGACCGGCAAAGAGCGGGAGACCTTCGAGCAGCTGGTTAAGCGCTACCCGGAGATGGACGAGGCTGCCCGCCGCCGCGCGGTGGCCCGGATAGCGGCCGGCGCCGATGCGGCCCACGCCCTTAACGACGAGGTCGTCTGGGCCCAGCTGACCAAGGCCTACAACAACTAGCCGGCCAGTTCAGAGCCCGAACGGTTCGCCGTCGAACCGGTCGCGGGTCGCGAACTCCTCCACCGCCTTCCGGCGCAGCCTCGTCGGCAGCGGACCCACCGCGTAGCCGACCGCGATCAGCGCCGCCAGCGCGTGCTCGGACGGGATCCCGAGCATCTCCTTCACCGCCGGTTCAGCGGGAATTAGCAGCGTCGTGAGCGCGGCGCCGATGCCTTCTTGGCGGAACCCGAGCAGCAGGTTGTGGACGAAGGGGTAAACCGAGCCCCCGCCGACGATGCTCTGGCGGGGAAGCTTCTTGTCGGTCACCGCCAGGGCCGCCAGGTCGACGCTCACCAGCAGGTGTACGGGTACATCGCCGAGCCGCTCGGCGAACTCCATCGAGTGGCGCAGCGCGGCGGGCAGCTCAGGGCCCGGCGGCGCGCCCGGAGCGAGCCCGTAGCGCTCGGTCAGGTAGGCCTGCCAGTGCGGCTGGTAGAGGTCATGGAGAGCGCGGCGGGTCTCCGCGTCGGTGACGACGATGACGTGCCAGCCCTGGCGGTTACCGCCGTTGGGCGCGAAGCGAGCGTTGTCGAGGACACGGTGAAGGATCGCGTCGGGGACCGGGTCGGCGCGGAAATGGCGGGTGGTGCCCGCCGTCCGCATAACGTCGTAGAGCTCGGCTATAGGTTCCTGCGCGACTTGAACGCGATCCAGCGCATGTTGTAGCGCGAGAGCAGGTAGGTGAGCGCGAGCATCGCCAGGGTGCCGATCGTCACCCAGGCGATCGTGCTCTTGGCGAGCTCGGCAGGCGAGTAAGGACGCTGGCCGGCCGGGGTCTGGTTGGTCTGGATTATGAAAGCCACGATGTCCTTGATGTCCTGGTCCGTCAGCTGGGGGGCGTTCCCCTTCACAGGCATCGCTCCGTAGCCTCCACCGACGCTCTTACCGTTGGTGATGGTGTCGATCAGATACTGCGGGTCGAGCGGTTTCTGGGTATCGGGCAGCTTCTTGATGGGCGCCAGCGGTGGGCCGATGCCGCCGGTGAGGCTGGCCCCGTGGCAGGTCGAGCAGCCGGACTGGTTGTAGAGCGTCTCGCCCTTCTTTGGATCGCCCGGCAGAGGCGCCGTCGCCGCGATCGCCACCGTGGCGAGCCCGACGAGGAGGCTGGGTACCAGGAAGGCGACGGCGGAAGCGGTCAGCCAGCGGGGCTTGCCCAGGCGCATCGCCCTAAATCGTAATGGGTCGCCCGTCACCCGCTCAGGCTCTGGTCATCAGGTCGCGGAGCACCATCGGCAGAACACCTCCGTGGCGGAGGTACTCGACGTCGGTTTCGTTGTCGAGCCGGGCTGTGACCTCGAAGCTCTTCTTCGCTCCATCGACACCCTCGATGTCGACGGTCAGGCGCTTCCGAGGGCTCAGGTCGTCGAAGCCGCGGATGGTGAATTTCTCGCGTCCGGTCAGGCCCAGCGATTGGCGGCTCTCGCCGGAGCTGAACTCGAGCGGCAGGATGCCCATGCCGACCAGGTTGGAGCGGTGAATGCGCTCGAAGCTCTCCGCGATGACTGCCCGGATGCCGAGCAGCAGGGGACCCTTCGCGGCCCAGTCGCGTGATGACCCGGAGCCGTACTCCTTGCCGGCCAGCACGATCAGGGGCGTGGCCTCCTCCCGGTAGCGGTTGGAGGCGTCGAAGATAGTCATCTCGTCGCCGTCGGGCTGGTGGGTGGTCCAGTAGCCCTCCTTGCCGCCGGCCAGCTCGTTGCGCAACCGGATGTTGGCGAAGGTGCCCCGGACCATCACCTCGTGGTTGCCCCGGCGAGCGCCGTAGCTGTTGAAGTCGAGCTTCTCGACGCCCTGCTCGATCAGGTAGCGGCCGGCCGGCGAGTCGGCCGGGATGGAGCCGGCGGGCGAGATGTGGTCGGTGGTGACCGAGTCGGCGACCATCACCAAGCAGCGGGCATCGACGACGTCGGCGGGCGGCTTGGGCTCAGCCTCGAAGTCCAGGAAGTAGGGCGGCTCCTGCACGTAAGTCGACTTCGGGTCCCAGGCGAAGCTGGCGCCGGTCGGCGCATCCATCTTCTTCCAGTTCTCGTCGCCCTCGAAGATCTTGGCGTACTCGCGGGTGTACATCTCCTGGCGGACCGCCTCGCCGACCGTCTGGGCGACGAGCTCGGGCGACGGCCAGATCTCGCTCAGCAGCACCGGCTTGCCGTGGCGGTCGGTGCCCAGGGGCTCGGTTGCCAGGTTCTTGCGGAGGTTGCCGGCAAGGGCGTAGGCGACCACCAGGGGCGGCGAGCCGAGGTAGCTCGCCTTGACCAGCGGATGGATGCGAGCCTCGAAGTTTCGGTTGCCGGAAAGCACCGCTGCGACGCTCAGGTTGCCGTCGACCACCTGCTGCTCGATCTCCGGGCTCGCCAGCGGGCCGGAGTTTCCGATGCAGGTCGTGCAGCCGTAGCCGACGAGGTAGAAGCCGAGCTTCTCGAGATACTCCATCAAGCCCGCGTTCTTGAGGTAATCGGTGACCACCCGCGAGCCGGGGGCGAGCGAGGTTTTGACATGGGGATGGACCTCCAGGCCGCGCTCGACGGCGGCCTTTGCGAGCAGGCCGGCGGCGACCATCACGGATGGGTTGGAGGTGTTGGTGCAGGAGGTGATGGCGGCGATCACGACCGAGCCGTCGGCGACGTGGACGCCCGGATTGACTGCGGTGGCGACCCCCCCGCCTGTTCGCTCGGATTCCTTCTGGCTCTCTCCGTTGGTGCCTCCCTCGTCGTCCATCCGCGCCGGTCCGTTGCCGCGCTCCTCGGGAGGAGGCTCGCCGAAGACGTCGGTGAAGGACTGCCACACGTCAGGCAGTGAGTGCCGGTCCTGGGGCCGGCGCGGGCCGGCCAGCGAGGGCTCGACGGTGGCGAGGTCGAGCTCGAGCAGCTCGGTGAACTGGGGGGTGGTCGACTCGTCGGAGCGGAAGAGGCTCTGCTCGCGGCAGTACGCCTCCACCAGCTTGATGTGCTCGGGGTCGCGGCCGGTCAGCTCCAGGTAGCGGAGCGTCTGCGCGTCGACGGGGAAGAGCGACGCGGTCGCCCCGTACTCGGGGCACATGTTGCTGAGCGTCGCCCGGTCGGGAACGGAGAGGCTGGAGAGGCCGCTGCCGCAGAACTCGACGAACTTGTTGACGACGCCGTGCTTGCGGAGCATCTCGGTCAGCGTCAGGACCAGGTCGGTCGCGGTGGCGCCCGGGCGCAGGGCGCCGCTGAACTTGACCCCGACCACGACCGGGCTGGTGAGGAACATCGGCTGGCCCAGCAACGCCGCCTCGGCCTCGATGCCGCCGACGCCCCAGCCGAGGACGCCAAGCCCATTGACCATCGGCGTGTGGGAGTCGGTGCCGACCAGGGTGTCGGGGATCAGGAGCCGGCCATCCTCCGCTTCGCGGACCTGCACGACCTTGGCGAGATGCTCGAGGTTGACCTGGTGACAGATTCCCATCCCGGGGGGCACCACGCTGAAGTTGTTGAAGCCCTGCTGCGCCCAGTTGAGCACCGCGTAGCGTTCGTGGTTGCGCTCGTACTCGTGGACGATGTTGCTGTCGTAGGCGCGGATCGAGCCGAACACGTCGACCTGGACCGAGTGGTCGATGACGAGGTCGGCGGGGACCAGCGGGTCGATCTTGCCGGCGTCCTTGCCGGCGCGCTCCATCGCCGAGCGCATCGCCGCCAGGTCGACCACCGCGGGAACACCGGTGAAGTCCTGGAGGAGGACCCGCGCGGGGGTGAACGGAAGCTCAGCGCCGGGCGGCGGCGCCTCCGGCCAGCGGGCGAGGGCGGCTACGTCGGTCTCTTTGACGCGGCCCTCGGCAGCGGCGCGGAGCAGCCCCTCGAGGAGAACCTTCACCGTCATCGGGAGCGCCGTCAGGTCGGCCTCGGAGCGACTGTCGAGCCGGTGCAGGAATGCCTTGTCGAAGCCCGCCAGTGGAGCGCGCCCGAATTCGCCACCCATGCCCAAAGGATAGAACGCGGGCGCTCCGCGCTAGGCTCATTGAGCAATGGCTGGTCCGGCTCCGCTCCATGGCATCCGCGTGCTCGAGGTCGGCAACTTCATGGCCGGGCCCTTCTGCGCGATGCAGCTGGCCGACCTGGGCGCCGACGTGGTGAAGATCGAGAACCCCGCCGGCGGCGACAACGTCCGTCTGACCGGGCCGTTCCTGGACGGCGAGTCCTCCAACTTCGTCCGGCTCAACCGCAACAAGCGCTCGCTGGCCCTCGACCTCAAGGCGGCCGAGGGCAAGCAGATCTTCGGCAGGCTCGCCGCGCGCGCCGACATCATCGTCGAGAACCTCCGACCCGGCACCATGGCCGACCTCGGCCTCGACTATCCCCGGCTCCGCGCCGAGAACCCGGGGCTGGTCTACGTCGCGGCTTCGGGATGGGGCCAGACCGGCCCTTATTCCGAGCTGGCGGGGCTCGACATCATGGCCCAGGGCATGAGTGGCCTGATGTCGATCACGGGGACAACCGGGGGCGAGCCGGTCAAGGTCGGTGTGCCGATCTGCGACCTGGTCTGCGCCCTCTACGGCGCGCTCGCCGCGGTCTCGGCGCTGCGGGCGCGGGAGCGGGACGGCAAGGGCCAGTTCATCGACGTCAATCTCTTCGAAGCCGGCGTCTCGCTGGCCGTCTGGGAGGCGGGCCGCTACTTCGCGACGGGCGAGGTGCCCGTTCCGCTCGGCTCAGCTCACCAGTCGACGGCTCCCTACCAGGCGTTTCGTGCCGAAGACGGCTTCTTCACCGCGGGAGTGCCGTCGCCCAACCTCTGGAGCGCGTTCCTCCGCGTCGTCGGCATGGAGCGGTTGGAGACCGATCCCCAATTTGCGACCAACGCCGACCGGCATGCCAACCGCGCCCAGCTGATCCCGCTGATCGAGGAGGTGACCGCCAAGCAGAGCCGGGCTCACTGGATCGCCGCCTTCCAGGAGGCGGGCGTACCCTGCGGAGCGATCCAGACCTACGACCAGGTCTTCAGCGATCCCCAGCTCACCGAGCGCGACTTCTTCTGGGACGGCCCCCATCGGGCGCTCGGCCAGGTGCGGCAGCTGGGATCGCCGATGCGGCTCGCCGACACGCCTCCCCGTCGCGATTCGGCCGGGCCGGCGCTCGGCCAGCATTCGGCCGAGGTGCTGGCGGAGCTCGGCTATTCCGCCGCCGAGTTCAAGGAGTTGCGAGATCGCTCGATCACGGCCTGAATGGCTGCTGGTGGACGGATCGTCGCTGATCTTCCGCTCCTTCTTCGGAAACAAGGCCAACCAGAAATCGCCCGACGGGCGCTCCGTCAACGGCGTCCGCGGCACGCTTGACTCGCTCGCCCGGCTGGTCGAGGGGCGCCGGCCGCGCTCCCTCGCGATCGCCAGTGACGAGGACTGGCGCCCCGCATTCCGAGTGAAAGCGCTGCCAGGCTACAAGTCGCACCGGGTCGCCGAGCCTGTCCCGCCCGGCCTGATCCCCCAGCTGCCGATGATCGAGGCCGCGCTGAAGGCGATCGGCCTGAACTGGATCGGCAAGCCCGGCTACGAGGCGGAGGACATCATCGCCTCGCTGGCCCGCAGGGTCGACCCGCCGATCGAGGTCTACAGCGGCGACCGGGACCTTTTCGCGATCATCCGCGACCCCGACGTAGTCATCCTGTACCCCGAGAAGGGCGGCCTCGCGGAGGTCGACGAGGCCGAGGTGGAGAAGCGCTACGCCATCCCCGGCCGCAGTTACGCGGAGTTCGCCATCCTTCGCGGCGACCCCTCCGACGGCCTGCCCGGCGTGCCGGGCGTTGGCGCGAAGACGGCTGCCGGCCTGGTCCGTCGCCACAAGACCCTCGACGGCATCCTCGCCGGCCTCGACTGGAGCGATTCGACACGCGACTACATCCAGCGGGCGCGCAAGGTGGTCTACCCGGTCGAGGACCTCGACCTGCCCGCCCCCGTGCCCGGGCTGCCCATCGAGCCGGCCGATCCGAAGGCGCTGGAAAAGCTGAACCGCGAGCTGGGGATCGAGACTTCGACGACGCGCCTGCTCAGCGCTTTGCGGTCTGTGTCGGCCGACTAGGTCGTCATCGATCACGCCTCCCCATTCAATGCGCGATGAAAGGCGGTCAGCGCGTAGGAGGCGTCGCCCCGTGAGCCAGGTTGTAGCGGCGCGCTCCTTGGTACGCGTCGTACATCCCGTAGATCCAGACCGCCGGCACCAGGATGATGCCGACCAGGGCGAGGACCAGGACCCAGGCGGTGATCCAGCCGACCAGGATCACGATGCCCTTGCCCGTCTCCCCGTTGATGATGGTTCCAAGGCCGGGGATGACCAGCGAGGCCAGGAGGCTGGCAGCCGGGCTCCGCGATGGGGACCCCGGCTGCGTCACCGTCCCGGCTAGCTCTTGAGTACGAGCGTTCCCGCCGCCTTGTCGTGGAACGCCTGCTTGCGCGGATCCCAGATCATCCAGAGCGCGCCGACCAGGCCCACGATGCAGACGCAGAAGTAGATCTCAGCCATCAGGACGACTGCCCTGATCAGGGCCTTGGTCATCGTCAGCGGCCCACCCGTCGTTGCGTCGACGACCTTCAGGTTGAATGGGATCATGCCTATCGTCTGGCCCCTACTCGACCACATGTAGGTGACGTAAGCGATGAAGACGAGGCTCTCCAGGCCGGAAATTCCGTAGTACCCGCTGCTGGTGTAGGAAACCCTGAGAATCGCGGCGATGATCCCAAACGGGATGCCCACGATGAGGGCGTCGATTATGTAGGCGAGGAGCCGCCAGCCGAACCCGCCGTAGTTCGTGGCGATGCCGCCGCCGGCCATCCCGACCGCGCCGCCGTAGCCAGGCGTCATGCCTCCCGGCGGGGGCGGCGGCTGGTAACCACCGGCGCCGGGCGGCCCGTAAGCCGGCTGAGGCGGTGGCGGTGGAGGTGAATAGGACGGCGGTGACGGGGGCGGTGAATAGGACGGCGGTGGCGGGGGTGGTGAATAGGACGGCGGTGGCGGCGGTGGTCCGCCGGCGGGAGGCGGGGGTTGTCCGGAAGGCGGCGGCGGCGGCTCACTGCCGGGCGGCGGCGGCGCGTCGCCTCCATGCGGCGGTGGAGTCTCTTGGTCCATCTTTTTTCAATTCCCTCCTGCAAGGGCGACCGCAAACCTTGTGATTATTGGCCTATCAGGAAATCGGCGCAAGCGCCCGCTCAGCCGAGGTCGTAGCAGCGGCGCACGAAGTCGCGCAAGCTGGGCAGCGGATCGGTCTTCAGGAAATAGCCGTCGCAGCCGGCGCTCATCGAGTCCTCCCGGCTTGCCATCCCGGCTGTGTAGACGATGACCTTGACCGAGTTGTGGATGCTGTCCTTGACCTTCCGGCAAAGCTGCAACCCGGTCATCCCGGGCATCTGGACGTCGGCGACCACGACGGTCGGCCCATGGCTCTGGATCATCTCCCAGGCGGAAGTGCCATCCTTCGCCTCGAGCACCCGATGGCCGTCCAGCTCCAGCAGCATCCGGACCATGGTTCGTATGTCGGGATCGTCGTCCGCGATCAGGACCGGCGGGCGGACATCGGCGGCCGCCGCCTGATCGGCCGGAAGGGCCATCTAGTGCACCACACCCATTTGCGCACCCGAATTGTAGGGGGGCGGTTGCCCACCGGCAACACGAATGCTGACAGCGCCGCTTCCCTCGGGATGGCTCAGGCGAGCGATTCCTGCCAGGCCGCCTGGAGGTCGTGGTAGCGGCCGGTAGCGCTGGACAGCAGCGAAGGCGATCCGTCCTCGACGATCCGTCCGGCGTCGATGACGATGACCCGGTCGGCGATCTCGACCGTCGACAGGCGGTGGGCGATGATGATCGCCGTCCGCTGCCGGAGAAGGGTGCGGAGGGCGCGCTGCACAAGCCGCTCGGTGGGAAGGTCGAGCGAGGAGGTCGCCTCGTCCAGGATCAGCACGCGCGGATCGGCGAGGAAGGCGCGGGCGAAGGCGACCAGCTGGCGCTGGCCGGAGGAGAGCCGGACGCCCCGCCGCCGGACGTCGGTCTGGTAGCCGTGGGGAAGCGATGAGATGAAGCCGTGCGCGCCGACCGCTCGCGCCGCCTCCTCGACCTCCGCGGCCGAGGCGCTTGGCCGGCCGAAGGCGATGTTCTCGCCGATCGTCCCGGAGAACAGGTACGCCTCCTGGGTAACCATGACGATCGAAGCTCGGAGGTCGGCGGAGCTGAGGGACCGCAGGTCCACGCCGTCGAGCAGGATCCGGCCCCGGTCGGGGTCGTAGAAGCGCGCGACCAGCCGGGCCAGGGTCGACTTGCCGGCGCCCGTCTGGCCGACCAGCGCCAGCACCTGGCCGGCAGGTACCCGAAGCGTCAGGTCCTCGAGGACGAGGTTCTCGCGGTAGCCGAAGGAGATCGCCTCGACCGCGAGCGCGCCGGCCGGCTCGGCGATTGTCAGCGGCCGCTCGGGCTCGGGCACGCGGGGTGCTTCGTCGAGAACCCCCGAGATCTTCTCGAGTGCCGCCGCGGCGGACTGGAACACGGTGTAGAACTGGCTCAGGTCCTGCATCGGCTCGAAGAACTGCCGCAGATAGAGGATGAACGCGGTCAGCACTCCGAGCGTCAGGTTGCCCTGGACGACGAGCAGTCCGCCGTAGACGAGGACTGCCGCCGTCGTGACGCGGCCGACGGTGTAGATCCCCGGCCCGAATGCAGCTCCGAGTGTGTTGGACCAGATGTTGGCGTCCCGGTAGCGGCCGGCGACGTCCTCGAAGATCTCCTGGTTGCGTGCTTCGCGCCGGAACGCCTGCACGGCGCGGATGCCGGCGAGCGACTCCGTGTAGTGGACGATGACGAGCGCGATCGCCGTCCGGACCGCGCGGTAGGAGAGGGCGGAACGCGCCCGGAACCACTGCGTCATCAGCACGATCAGCGGAAACGCGACCAGCGTCGCCAGGCCGAGCCGGAAATCGAGCCGGATGAGGATCACGGCGATGGCCACGATCGACAGAAGAGCGGTGACAACCGAGCTGAGTCCGGTCGAGAGCAGTTCCTGGAGGGCGTCGATGTCGGAGGTCAGCCGGGCGATCAAGCGGCCCGACGTGTAGTGCTCGAAGAAGCTGATGCTGAGCGACTGGACGTGGCCGAAGAGACGCCGCCGGAGGTCGTAGAGGACGTCCTGGCCGATCCGCCCCGAAAGCAGCAGGAAGGAACGGTTGGCGACGGCGGAGACTGACATCAGGCAGGCGAGCACGACGACCAGCCCGATGAGGAGCGGGAGATTCGCCGCGCCGCCCGGTCGGATGCCGTTGTCGATCGCGAGGCCGACAAGGAATGGGATCGAGAGCGTGGCCGCCGTCTTCAGCACGATCAGGGCCGCGGCCCCGAGCAACGGCCCACGATAGGGCCGGAAAAGGAGTGCGAGGAGATGGCGGACACGGGCTCGGAAGATCCCCGCCAGGTTGGCCGAAACCTCCTCGACCTCCTCCCCGGAAACGCCGCGCCAGGCCGGGACGGCAGCCCGGCTCATGAGGCCATCTCCTCCGCTTCCTGGGAGAGCAGAGCCTTGTAGACGGGGTTCGCCTGGAGCAGCTCGTGGTGGGTGCCGACCGCAGCGATCGAGCCCTTCTCGATCAGAGCCACCCGGTCGGCGAGGGCGAGTGTCGACGGCCGGTGCACGACCAGCAGGGCGGTGACGCCCTGCAGCACGGAGGCGAGCGCCTTCTCGATCAGTGCCTCGGTATGGACGTCGACGGAGGAGAGTGGATCGTCGAGGATCAGAACCTGCGGCCGGCCGAGGACGGCGCGTGCCAGCGCCAGCCGTTGGCGCTGCCCGCCGGAGAGGCTGTAGCCCTGCTCACCGACCCGGGTCTCGAGGCCCCAGGGAAGATCGCCGACGAAGCCCGCCTGGGCGATCGCCAGCGCTCGCTCGATCTCCTCCTCGTCTGCATCGGGCCTGCCCATCAGAAGGTTCTCGCGGACGCTCGCCGAGAAGAGGATGGGATCTTCGAAGGCGAAGCCGAGCTGGCCGCGCAGTGAGCTGAGCGTCACCTCACGGATGTCCACGCCGTCGAGCGTTATCCGCCCCTCGTCCACGTCGTAGAGGCGCGCCACGAGGGAGGCGAGAGTCGTCTTGCCGCTCCCGGTGGCGCCGACCAGGGCCAGCGTCTCGCCGGGCGCCAGCTCGAGATCGAGGCCGCGCAGGATCCACTCCTCCGAGCCCGGGTAGCGGAAGCCGACGCCCTCGAAGCGGATCCGACCTGTGCTCGTCTCCAGGGTGCTGGCTCCGGGCCGGTCGGTTATGTCGCGCATCGTGGCGTACACCTCATCGATCCGGTCCGACGCAGTGCGCGCCTCCTCTCCCATGCTGAGGATCCACCCGAGTGCCTCCATTGGGCCGTTGAGCATGAACAGGTAGGAGATGAAGGCGACCAGCCCGCCGATCGACAGCTGGCCATGGACGACTCCGAAGCCGCCGATCAGCAGGACGGCGGCGAGGTTCAGGTTGGGCACGTAGACGAGCAACGTCCAGAGACCCGAGCGGACCCGGATCGCCTCCAGGTTCAGCTCCCGCAACCGGAGCGCCTCCTTCTCGTACCGCCGGCGCATGTCGCTGCCGCGGCCAAAAGCTTTGATGACGCGGACCCCGGTGGCCATCTCCTCGATCACCGTGGTGACGTCGCCCTGCTGGTCCTGCACCTGGCGGGCGATGCTGCGGTAGTCGTTGTAGAAACGATTGCTGAGTAGGACGACGGGTACGGCTGCCACGGCCGTGATGAGGGCGAGCACGAGGTCCAGCCGGAGCAGCATCACGAGGACGACCGCGAAGGTGGCCAGCATGATGATCATGAAGACGAGGCCGAACCCGATGAAGCGGCGGATGGTGTTCATGTCGCTGACGCAGCGGGACAGCAGCTGACCCGACTGCCAGTTGTCGTGGAAGCTCACCTGGAGGCCCTGGAGGTGGGCGTAGAACTCGTTCCGCATGTCGGCCTCCATCGCGTAGCTGGCGAGGCCGGAGGTGTGGCGGCGCGCGAAGGTGAGGCCGAACTCGGCCGCGGCGAGCGCCAGCAGCAGGGCCAGGTAGGGAGCAAGCTCTCCTGTCCGTCGCTGGGCGATGGGTCCGTCGATGACAGCCTTGATGACGAGCGGAATCGCGGTCGCCGCGACGAGGCTGGCCACCCCGCAGACGCCCGAGATCGCAACCAGCCGCCAGTAGGGTCGGAGGTAGGGCAGGTAGCGGCGAACGACTGAAAAGGCCATCGAGGGGTTGCGGGCTTTCCTTTGGCGCCCGGGCTCGGGCGCGCGGAGATGGACGGGTAGCGATGGAGGTTCTCAGTCTAGCTTTCCGGCGCGCTCGCCTCGGGATCCTTGGCGCGCACCAGCAGGCGCACCGGCCGGTCGAGGAAGAGGTAGTTCCAGGCCCAGTTGACGAGCACGACGAGCTTGGCCCGGAAGGTGACGATCTGGAGCAGGTGGAAGCCCAGCCAGAGGACCCAGCCCGGAAAGCCCGACATCCGGATCGGCCCGATCTCGGCGACGCCAGCATTGCGGCCGATCGTCGCCATGATGCCGGGGTCGGCGTAGCGGAATGGCTCAGCAGCCTCGCCCGCCAGGGTTCGCATGATGGTCCGGGCGACGTGTTTCGCCTCCTGCATCGCGGGTGGGATCAGCTGCGGCAGCTGGGCGCCGTTCTGCTCCACCGCCGCGAGGTCGCCGATTACGAACACCTCGGGATGGCCGGCCAGCTGAAGGGTGCTGCCGACCTTCACGGTGCCGCCGCGGCCATGTTCTGCGACCAGTGACGCGGCGAGATCACCGGCCCGGACGCCGGCGGTCCAGATCACGGTGCCGACGTTGATCCGCTCGCCGTCGGAAAGGTCGATGTGGTCCTCTCCCGCGCCGTACACCTGGCGGTCGAGAAGGACCTCGACGCCGCGCCGCTGGAGCGTTCTGCGAGCGCTCTCCCGGAGCGGTGGCACGAAAGCGCCGAGGAGGTGGGGCGCCGCCTCCACGAGCAGGATCCGGGTCTCCCGGATGTAGACCGACGGGAAGTCCTTGGTCAGCACGCCCCGGATCAGCTCTGAGAGGGCGCCGCTGAACTCGACGCCGGTCGGCCCGCCGCCGACAACGGCGAAGGTGAGCAGCATCCGGCGCCGTTCTGGGTCCTCGGTCCAGGCCGCCTCCTCGAACCGGCACAGCACCTGGTTGCGGAGCGCCATCGCCTGCTCGAGGTCCTTCAGGCCGAAGGCAGAGCCGGCGAGGCCCTTGATGTGGAAGTAGTTGGTCGTGCTGCCGGTGCAGAGGACGAGGAAGTCGTAGTCCACGGGCTCGACGTCGGTCAGCAGCCTCCGGCCGGCCAGGTCGATCCCGGTCGCTTCAGCCAGCCGCACCTCGAGGTTGCGAATCGGCCGCACGATGCCGCGGATCGGGTGCGCGACTTCGGACGGGTCGAGGAGGGCGGACGCGACCTGGTACAGCAGGGGCGTGAAGGTGTGGTAGTTGTGGCGATCCAGCAGGATCATCTCCACCGGGCGGCCGCGCAGAGCGCGGACCAGCGTCAGACCCGCGAAACCGGCGCCAACCACCACAACCTTGGCCTTTCCCGGCACGCTTCCTATGCTCCCGCTTTCGACCGCGTGCTCGCCATCCCGATTTGCCGTAACTGGTACACAGGAAGCCGGCAATGCCGACGCCAAGCTCGACCTATCGCCTGCAGCTCCATGCCGGCTTCGACTTCGACGCCGCGGCGGGAGTCGCCCCTTACCTGGCGGCACTCGGGATCAGCCACGCCTACAGCTCGCCCTACCTGCAGGCGGTGAAGGGTTCCAACCACGGCTACGACGTCGTCGACCATTCCCGGGTCAATGCCGAGCTTGGCGGCGAGGCCGGCCACGATCGATTCTGCCGGGTGCTCGGGGAAAACCGGCTCGGCCAGGTCCTCGACATCGTGCCGAACCACATGTCGATCGCCGGGCGCGAGAACCGCTGGTGGTGGGACGTGCTGCGCAGCGGCCACCGGAGCCGCTACGCGAAATACTTCGACGTCGACTGGAACTCGCCCGAGCCGAAGCTGCAGGGCAAGATCCTGATGCCGATCCTGGGCGACCACTACGGTCGGGTGCTGGACCGCGGAGATTTCAGGCTCCGACCGGAGCCGGAGGGGCTCGTTCTCCACTACTACGAGCACGAGCTGCCGATCGACCCGCAGTCGCTCGTCGGCGTTGATCCGGACGCTCCGGAGCGGCTGGCAGCCGACCCCGAGGCGATGCACGAGCTGCTCGAGCGCCAGAACTACCGCCTGGCCTCGTGGCGCACCGCCGGTCAGGACCTCGACTACCGCCGCTTCTTCGACGTCAACAGCCTCGCCGCTCTGCGGATGGAGGAGGATGAGGTGTTTCGGGAGACCCACGCGCTCGTCCTCCGCTGGCTCGCCGGCGGGGTCATCGACGGGCTGCGGATCGACCATCCCGACGGCCTGCGCGATCCCCGCCAGTATCTCGAACGTCTCCGCGAGGGCGCTCCGCGGTCGTGGATCGTGGTCGAGAAGGTCCTGGCTGCCGATGAGCGCCTTCCCGCCGACTGGCCGGTCGAGGGGACCACCGGCTATGAGTTCCTCAACCGCCTGACCGCGCTCTACGTCGACGGCGCGAAGGAAGAGGCGCTGACCCGCCTCTACGGCGAGTTCACCGGGATCACGGAAAGCTTCGCTGAGATCGCCTACCGGTCCAAGAAGCTTGTGCTCCGCAACCTCCTCGCCAGCGACCTGCGACGCCTGACCGCCAACTTCGTCCGCGTCTGCGAAGGCACCCGGCACTACCGCGACTTCACCCGGCTGGCGATCGGCGAGGTACTTGCCGAGTTCATCGCCTGCCTCCAGGTCTACCGGACCTACGTCCGCCCGGGCGAGCCGGTGAGCTCCGCCGACCGTGCCCAGATTGAGGGCGCGGCCGCCGAAGTCAGGCGGCGCCGCCCCGACCTCGACTCGGAGCTGATCGATTTCCTGGTCGACATCCTGCTCGGCCGCCACACCGGAGAGGAGGAGGCCAACCTCGTCGCCCGCCTTCAGCAGACGACCGGTGGGGTAATGGCCAAAGGCGTCGAGGACACCGCCTGCTACGTCTACAACCGGCTCGTCGCCCTGAACGAGGTGGGCGGCGACCCGGGCCATTTCGCGATCGGCCCCGAGACCTTTCACGCGACGACGGCGGAGGCAGCGGCCGCCCACCCGGCCGGGATGTTGACGACATCCACTCACGACACCAAGC
>JALZAP010000135.1 GCA_030948245.1 Candidatus Dormiibacterota bacterium
GACCGGGACCGACCAGAAGGCGAGCGCCGACTCCCAGGAGCCGCCGGCGAGGGCGAGGATCCACGGGACGGTGAGCGCGGCGGGTAGGATCTCGCCGATCAGCAGGCCATTCGAGAAGGCGGCCGTCGCGACGCCCACCCGGCGCGGGAGCCAGAGCGCGACCAGGGAGGGCATCGAGGGCTGGACGATCGCGATCCCGACGCCCATCACGATCGTCATCGCGAAGAGCGTCGTGAGGCTCGGGCCGAAGCCGCGGAGCGCCCCGCCGGCCGCGATCAGGCTCAGGCCGAGGAGGACCGCCCGGCGAGCCCCGAAGCGGGCGATCAGGAGCGAGCCGAGGAGGGTGGCGGTGGCAAGCAGGAGGATCGGGACCGAGGCGAGAGCACCGACCAGGAACTCGTTCAGGGGCAAGCTCCGATGGATCTGGGGGAGCAGCGGGGGCACCGCGAGCAGTGTCAACCGGACGCAGTTGCCCACCAGCCAGAGGAGGCCGAGGCGAAACAGAAACGTTCCTATCGCCATGCATTGAGGGGGGCCGTACCCCCCGTCGGCCGTGCTCGGCGAAGCCTGCGCGCGGCCTACCCCCCTGCTGCCCCGATAGCGTCCAGCGACTGGGGATTCTCGAGCGCCGTCAGGTCGCCCGGCGCCAGGCCCAGGTAGACGGCCTTGACGACCCGGCGGAGAATCTTGGCGTTGCGGGTCTTGGGCAGGTCGGGAACGAAATGGATCGCCTTCGGGCGGAGCGGTTTGCCCATGTCCCGGGCGACCATGTCCTTCAGCTCCTCCTCCAGCTCGGCCCCCGCCTCGACGCCCGGCCGGCAAACCACGAAGACGACCAGCGCCTCGCCCTTGATCTCGTCGGGGACCCCCACCGCGGCCGCCTCCTGCACCTGCCTGTGGCCGACGACGACCGACTCGACCTCGGCCGGGCCGAGCCGCTTGCCCGCGATCTTGAGCGTGTCATCAGAGCGGCCGAGGATGTACCAGAGGCCGTCGCGGGGATCGATGTAGGCCCAGTCGCCATGCAGCCAGATGCCCTCGAACCGGCTCCAGTAGGTGGAGACGTAGCGCTCCCGGTCCTTCCAGAAACCGTTCGTCATCCCGACCCAGGGTCGCCGCACGACGAGCTCGCCGACCTCACCGCGGACGCTCTCGCCCTTGTCGTTGACGACGTCGGCAGCCATCCCCGGGATGGGCCCGCTGAAGGAGCAGGGACGCAGTGGGGTCAGCACATTGCCCTGCAGGATGCCGCCCGAGATCTCGGTGCCGCCGGTGTAGTTGATCACCGGCAGCCGGCCCTTGCCGACCTCGCGGAAGAACCAGAGCCAGGGGTCGGGGTTCCACGGCTCGCCCGTCCCGCCCAGGATCCGGAGGCTCGAGAGATCATGGCGGTTCGGGTGCTCGTCGCCGGCCGCCATCAGCGAGCGGATCAGGGTCGGAGCGCAGCCGAAGATGCTGACCTTGTGGTCGGCGATCATCCGCCAGATCCGGTCCGGGCCGGGGGTGTCCGGGGTGCCCTCATAGAGGACCATGGTGGCGCCCTGGGTGAGGCTGCCGAAGATCAGCCAGGGTCCCATCATCCAGCCGATGTCGCTGATCCAGAAGATGGTGTCGTCGCGCCCCAGGTCGAAGCCCCAGGCCATGTCCTGGGCGCCCTTGACGGGGAACCCGGCGTGGCTGTGGACGGCTCCCTTCGGCTTGCCGGTGGTGCCCGACGTGTAGATCACCATGATCGGGTGGGCGGGGTCACAGCGATGGGTTGGGAGGCTGTCCGGCTCGTCCTCGACCAGCTGCTCCCAGACCTTGTCGCGGCCGTGCGTCCAGGGGATCTCCCGGACGACGCGGCGGAGCACGACGAGGTGCTCGACCGTCGGGCAGTCGCGAAGCGCCTCGTCGGCGACCTCCTTCATCTTCACGATGTTGCCGCGGCGGAAGAAGCCGTCGGCGCAGAGCAGGACCCGCGCCCCGGCGTCGTTCAAGCGGGACGCCACCGCGCCGGCGCCGAAGCCGCTGAAGAGCGGCACGATGACGGCGCCGATCTTGGCGATCGCGAGCAGCGCGATGGCCACCTCGGGGCACATCGGCAGGAATACTCCGACACCGTCGCCCGGCTGGACGCCCAGCTTCTGGAGCGCGTGGCCCAACTTGCCGACCTCACGGTCGAGGTCGGCGTAGGTGAGCCGGCGGACCTCGCCCGGCTCGCCCTCCCAGATCAGCGCTACCTTGTCCGGCTGCGCCTTCGGCCCGCTCACCCAATGGTCGATGCAGGTCTGAACAATGTTCAGCTTGCCGCCGCTGAACCACTTCGGCCATTCCGGGCCGTCCGACTCGTCGAGGACCCGGTCGTAGTGGCGGTAGAAGGAGATCCCAAGGTCGTGGATCACCGCGTCCCAGAACCATTCGGGGTCGTCGATCGACCGCTTGAGCAGCTCGTCCAGGGTCTCGATGCCGTACCGCGTCATGAACCTGGTCAGGCGGGCGCGCTCGATCACCTCGGGGGTCGGGGTCCAAACGACGTCCCCGATGACGACCGGCTGCATCGGCTCCAAGTCTACGTTGGCGTTCCTAGCAGTCGCTCGGCATCTTCCCGCAGCTCCCAGTAGTTCGCCCAGGCCACCCGGGTGCGGGCGAGCGCCTGCTTTGCCCCGCTCCGGTCGCGGGCCGCCTGGGCGGCGTGGTGCTGCGTGTAAGACCAGCGATCAAGCGCACGCTCGAGCGTCGCCTCGACGAGAGTCCGCCATTCCTCACCCGCGAGCGGTCCGATCGGTGGCAGGACCAGGTGCTTCCAGCTGCCGCCCCCCGACAACGCGCGGACGGTCGCCTGGCCACCGCCGCGGCCGAGGTGGGTGCCCGTCATCCGGTTGCGCGGGTTGCCGCTCATCAGCCGGTACTGCACGCTGAGCACCAGCTCGTGGGCGGTCCGAAGGGTCGCGGGCGCGATGCTCGCGTCGCCCCGACCGGCGTCGACCTGGAGCTTCTCGATCGCCACGCTGAGGCGTGGGGGAACCCGCCGCCGATCGTCCAGCCGGAGCATCTCGACGTCTTCCAGCAACTCGTCGGATTGCCGCAGGAGGTCGCGGCGACGGCCATCGTGCGGGTCGGACCGAGGGGTTCCCATCGCGCCTTCCGAACCTATCGCCGCCGGCGCTCGACGTAAAGTATTTATTTACAATCCGCTGATTCAGCTCCCCGCCGAGTTCGCTACGACGTAAGGTGTCGGGAGGAGGTTCGCAAATGGAAGCCAAGGTCGGAGATCTCGTCGAAGTCGAGTCGGAGCGGGTGGGAAAGCCGATGCGGCAGGGCACCGTCCTCGAGATCCTCTCCCCAGGCCCGGACGTCCATTACCGGATTCGCTGGGTAGACGGTCACGAAACCATCCTCTTTCCCCTCGCCGGGAGCATGAGCGTCGTCGGCGAAGGAGCGAAGGTCAGCGCAACCTAGCTGCTGAGCGCCCGGCGAGCGCAGATCCGGCGTACTAGCCGGTCCCGGCTACCGCAGCCCCAGCAGCCGGCTCCCGTTGCCGAACAGGAGCTTGTCCAGCACCGGTTGGGGGATGTCGAGCGCGGCAAGCTCGTCGAGGCAGCGCTCGGGCCGGATGAATGGGTAGTCGCTGCCGAAGAGGAATCGGTCCTGGAGCCGGGTCTTGATCTCTCGGATGACCTCGGGAGGGATGTACTTCGGTGCCCAGCCCGAGGTGTCGATCCAGATGTTGGTCTTGTGCAGCGCCATCGCGAGCAGCTCGACGTGCCAGGGCCAGCCCATGTGGGCGGCGATTATCTGCAGGTCGGGAAAGGCGGCGGCCAGCTTGTCGAGCAGAATCGGCCGGCAGAGGTCGATCCGGATCCCCTGGCCGCCCGGCGTGCCGGCGCCGATGCCGCTGGTGCCGGTGTGGAAGACGCAGGGAAAGCCGAGCTCGGCGCACTTCGCGAAGACCGGCCAGAACGTCTCGTCGGTGGGGTCGAAGGCCTGGAGCGAGGGATGGAACTTGGCGCCGACCAGACCCAGCTCGGCCGCCGTCTCGAGCTCGCGCACCGCCCGCTCGCCCTTGTGGGGGTCGACGCCTGTGCGACGAACTCGTTGGATAGACGCGGCCGGTGCGTGGCGGTCTCCGCGTCCCAGGCCAGAAGAACGGCCTTTGCGTCCAGGTCCGCGTATTCGCGGGCAAGGCCCTCGAGCGTGTTCCGGGCGACCTTGGAGCGGAAGTAGCGCTCGGCTGCCTCGACATAGCCTTCGAGGCTCACATCCAGCCACTCCGGCGTGGGGAGGTGGACGTGGAAATCGATCGCCTTCACTTCTTGGGATCATACGAGGCGTGCTGAAGGCGACGCTCCTCCTCCTGGCGGGGGGAGAGAGCAAGCGGATGGGTCAGCCCAAGGCACTCTTGCCGGTGGGGGCGGTCACGCTCGTCGAGTGGCTGGCCGCCCGGCTGGGCGACAGTTTCGCCGAGGTCCTCGTCTCCGCCAACGATCCGCAGCTGGTACCGAAAGGGCTGCGGATGGTCCGCGATCGCCGGGCCGGACATCTCGGACCGCTGGCCGGGATCGAGGCCGGCCTCCACGCCGCCGCCAACGAGGTCCTCGTCGCCGTCGCCTGCGACATGCCTCGGGCCACCCCGGACCTGGCTCGGAAGCTGATCGAGCTCAGCGATGGCCATGACGCAGCGGTGCCGCGGATCGGGGGCAGGCCCGAGCCGGCCTTCGCCTGCTACCGGCAGACCGCGGCCTGGGCGATCGGCGAGGCGCTCGACATGGGCCGTCTGAAGGCGGCGAGAGCGCTCGAGCGGATGGACGTGGTGTGGCTGGACAACGCCGATCGGAAGCTCTTCTGGAACATAAACACCCCGAAGGACTATCAGATTTTCCTGTCGGCCCTTTGACGCCCTGCGCCATAATCAAGTTGAAGCCAACCCTCAGCTTTCGGAGAAACGCGTTTGAAAATCGTCGTGACCGTCAAGCAGATCCCCGATCCCAACGGGCCCCACAAATTGACCGCCGACAACCGCCTCGCCCGCGATGGGGAGGTCGTCCTTGATCCCGGCGACGAGTACGGCATCGAGGCGGCGCTGAAGATCAAGGAGTCATCCGGCGATGCCGAGGTCGTGCTGGTGTCGATGGGGCCCGCGAAGGCCGCCGACGCGATCCGCAAGGGTCTCAGCATGGGCGCCGACCGTGCCATCCACATCAGCGACGACGCACTCGCCGGAGCCGACGCGCTGACTACGGCGCAGGTCCTCGCCGCAGCGATCAAAGGTGAGTCTCCCGACCTCGTCGTCAGCGGCACCGAGTCGACCGACGGTTCGACCGGGATGGTCCCGCCGATGCTCGCCGAGCTCCTCGGCTTCCCCCAGTTGACCTTCGCAAAGCACGTCGAGGTGAGCGGGAACACAGTCAAGATCCAGCGCCAGACCGACGTCGGCTATGACGTAGTCGAGGCCGACACGCC
>JALZAP010000136.1 GCA_030948245.1 Candidatus Dormiibacterota bacterium
GGCCCGGGCCCGCTCGCCGAGCAGTCCGAGCGCCGAGTTGACCTCAGGCAGGCGGAGTGCGCCGGTCGCCAGTTCGTAGAGAGCGGTTGCCTCCTCGGCGGTCGCCGAGGAGCGGGCCGACGCCCGGCGAAGCGAGGCCGCCAGCTGCCCGGTGACCAGTGCCGCCGCGAGCAGCAGCACCAGCCCCAGCAGCTCGTTCGGCCCTCGCACCGCGAGGGTGCCCGGTGGAGGGACGAAGAAGAAGTCGTAGGCGAGGAGGGCGGCCACCCCCGCCAGTGCCGCCGGCAGGATCCCGTAGCGGGCGCCCAGCCAGAGCACCAGCACCAGGTAGACCATGGAGAGGTCGGGGACGGCGTAGCGCGACCTGACCAGGCCGATCAGGAGGGTGATCGCCGCGACGCCGAGCAGCGCGTAGAGGTACGGCGCTGTCCGGCGGAAGGGCAAGCTCACTGGCCGCGTTGGCCGCCCGGGCCGAGGTCAAGACCCGGGTCGGGCGGCTGCTCCGGCCGGCTCCACCGGATGTAGGGGTAGCCGGTCACCACGTGGAGCTCGTTGGCGCGCGCGACCGAATCCTCGTAGAGACGATCGAACTGCCCGAGGTCGCGGGCGAGAAGGGACTGGCCCACAGGCTCGAGGTGGTCGCGCTGGAACTCGGCAAGCTGAGCCTCGTATTTGGGGCGGGTTATCGCGAGGTGGCGGAGAAGCGTCCGGGTGCGCCGGAAGTAGAAAGAGGCCAGGTCCCAGTTACCGCCGTGCGCGGCATGCCAGAGGTTGCCGTAAAGCCGGCTGACCACGACCATGATGTCGCCCGCACCGGGGAGCAGCGCCGGGATCTCTTCGAGCGATACCTCCCCATGCTTGGTCTCGATCTTCCGATCCTCATCGCCCACCTCGCGAAGATCGTACTAGCGGAGTTGTCCTCCTCCGAGTTCAATCGCCGGCCGGCGGGCTGCGTTCCTGGACACCGCATTGGGGTCACAGGGCCTCCTTCGTATGGAGACCCAGGTGTCAACGCCCTATGCCAGTTTCAGATTGGAGCCGACGGGGGGATTCGAACCCCCGACCTGCCACTTACGAGGCGGCTGCTCTGCCAGCTGAGCTACGTCGGCATTTCCCGGGGCGGTGGGGAAGGCCCATGCTACCTGAGCACTCCGATGGTCCCGCCCCTTGACCTCTACCCTGCTGAACGTGGCACCCCGCGTCGAACGGCTCGAGCCGAATGAGCACGACCTCGTCCGGCCCCTCCTGCTCGAGCTCTACGAGTACGAGCAGCCGTTCTTCTCCGAGCATCCTCAGCTGTCCCACTCCGAACTGGAGCAGACGATCCAGCGGATCCCGACGAGCTTCAGGGGCGAGAACGTGGTCCTCGCCGTCCGCGCGCCGCAGGGGCTCGCCGGGTTCTGCTGGTGCGTCCTCTTCGATCCCGGCACCGGGCTGGAGGGCGAGGTCGCGGAGCTGTATGTCGCCGAAGGCCACCGCCGGGAGGGCGTCGGACGAGCGCTCCTCGGTGCCGCGATCAAGCTCTTCGAGGAACGGGCCGTAACGCTCGGGTACGTCTGGACGCGGCCCGAAAACGACGCGGCTGTGAAGCTCTACCAGGACACCGGCTTCACCCCCAACCGGCAGCTCGTCCTCACCTGGTATCCGGACACGGGCAGTCCGTCTTGAGGGGGAGACGTCTCCCCCTGTCGGCCGTGCTCGGCAAAGCCTGGGCGCGGCCTACCCCCTCTGAATTGAGGGGGAGACGTCTCCCCCTGTCGGCCGTGCTCGGCAAAGCCTGCGCGCGGCCTACCCCCTCTGTCCAACTAAATAGAATTCACGCACAGTGATCGACCCCGAAGGGGCCGAGTCACCGCCGGAGGTGCCGGCCGGCAGCCGCCGGCCCGGTGCTGTCGTGGCGATGGTCGTGATCGCGGCGATCGTGAGCGGGGCCGTGTCCGCCGGTGTGACCCTGGCCATCCTCCGTTCCCAGGCCCGGACCGATCCGCAGACCGTCGACCTCGGGTCGAATGTGCGGATTACCGAGGACAGCGCCATCATCCAGGTGGCGGACAAGGCCGCGCCGGCGGTTGCCACCGTCGTCACCGGCAGGGTTGGCCAGGGCCTCGGGTCGGCATACCTGACGACGAGTGACGGCTACCTGGTCACCAACGCCCACGTCGTCGCGAACGCGAGCGGGCTCGCCGTCATCTTCGCCGGCAGCAGCGCCCGCCATGACGCCCGGCTGGTCGACTCGGACTGTCAGACCGACGTGGCGGTGCTGAAGGTCGACGGGGTCGCCAACCTGCCGACGCTCGCCTTCGGCGACGTCAGCTCACTGCGGGCAGGCCAGACGGTCATCGCCGTCGGCAGCCCGCTCGGCCAGCGGGCCGTCGGCAGCGGAATCATCAGCTCGCTGAACCGGGTGGTCACCGTCGCCGACCCGGTCGGCCCCGTCACCGATCGGACCTACTCCGACACCATCCAGAGCAGCGCGCCGGTCGACGCGGTCAGCTCGGGAGGGCCGCTCCTCAACGTCGGCGGCCAGGTGATCGGGGTCAACGTGGCGGCAGAATCGAGCGGCGGGCTGGCCGCCTTTGCGATAAGCGCCGCCGACATCCGCTCCGAGGTCGAGCAGATCGTCCGCGACGGCAAGCTCGTGGTTCCGAGCCTCGGTGTGGTGAGCCGTGACCTGACGAGCCAGGACGCCGCCCTCCAGAACGTTCCCGTCGGCGCGAGCTTCAGCAGTGTCACCGCGGCCGGCCCGGCAGAGGTCGCCGGGGTCAAGGCAGGCGACATCATCACCGCGGTCGACGAGGTGAAGCTGGACGACGCGCACCCCCTCCTCCAGGTACTGGTGACGCAGTTCCGGCCCGCCCAGCGGGTGACCCTCACCCTCTCCCGGCAGGGCGCCGCGACGCAGGTGCAGGCGACGCTGGGTGGCAAGCACCCGGTCTGCGGATGACGGTCCGGC
The DNA here is from genome assembly GCA_030948245.1 of Candidatus Dormiibacterota bacterium. Classification (GTDB taxonomy): domain Bacteria; phylum Chloroflexota; class Dormibacteria; order Dormibacterales; family Dormibacteraceae; genus UBA6019. The sequence goes on from JALZAP010000136.1 coordinate 2,954, forward strand.
AGACGATCGCCGAAGCGCTCGAGCGAGCGGTGCGGGAGGTCGGCGCCGACGGTGAGCTTCCCGACCTCGAGCTGTCCCGAACCCGCAACGCGAGCCACGGCGATTTCGCCAGCTCGGCCGGATTGAAGCTGGCCCGGGTCCTGAGGAGGAGCCCCAACCAGATCGCCGACGAGCTGGTGGCGGCGATCCGCCTGCCCGGCGCTGAGGCGGTTGCCGAGGCAGCCGGCGGCTACGTCAACTTCAGGCTCCGATCGGAGTGGCTGCAGCGGCTGGTCGGCGAGGTGGTTGCTGCCGGCCCGCGCTTCGGCTCGAGCGACCTGGGTGGCGGCGAGCGGGTCCAGGTCGAGTACCTGAGCACCAACCCGACCGGACCGCTCCACATCGGCCACGGGCGCGGCGCGATCCTCGGCGACTCGCTGGCCTCCCTGTTCGAGTTCACAGGGCACTCGATCTGGCGGGAGTACTACGTCAACAACCACGGAAAGCAGGCCCGCCTCTTCGGCGCATCGATCCTGGCACGGCTCCGGGACGAGGACCCGCCCGAGAACGGCTACGTCGGCAACTACGTCAACGAGATCGCCGAGAAGGCTCGTGCAGAGAGGATCCCGGAGACCGAAGCGGACCTGATGGAGTTCGGGCTCGCATTGATGGTCGAGCGCTTCCGGGCGCTCCTCGAGCGCCTTGGCGTGCGCTACGACGAATGGTTCTCGGAGAAGTCGCTCTGGGAGGACGGCGAGGCGCAGAAGGCCCTCGAGCGACTCCGCGAGAAGGGCCTTCTGAAGGAGAAGGACGGCGCCACCTGGTTCGCTCCCGCGATGGACGAGGAGGGCGGCGACGCCGAGGACCGGGTCGTCTTCCGCTCCGACGGCGTCCACACCTACTTCGCATCCGACCTCGGCTACCTGCTCAACCGCTTCGAGACGCGCGGCTTCCAGCGGGTCATCGAGGTCTGGGGCTCCGACCACCACGGCTACGTGCCGCGGATGAAGCAGGCCTGTGCGGCGCTCGGCTTCGACCCCCAGCGGCTGGTAATCATCCTCAACCAGTTCGTGACCCTGAAGGAGGGAAAGATGTCGAAGCGGGCGGGCCGCTTCGTCACCCTCGAAGAGCTGCTCGACGAGGTGGGTGCCGACGCTGTGCGCTGGTTCTACCTGTCCCGAGCGCCCGAGACGATGATGGAGTTCGACCTCGAGCTGGCCACCACCCACAACAAGACCAACCCCGTTTACTACGTCCAGTACGCCCACGCCCGGCTGGCCGGCATCGAGCGGACCGCGGCCGGCCGCGAGCTGCCCGCGGAAGCAGACCTCGCACTGCTCGACAAGCCCTGGGAGCTCGATCTCGCCCGCCAGATCGCCCACTGGCCGGACACCGTGGCCGAGGCGACCCGGCTGATGGAGCCGCACCGCCTGCCCTACTTCATCTACGAGCTCGCGGACCGGGTCAGCACCTTCTACGAGGCGGGCAACGACAATGGCGAGTTCCGGGTCGTCGTCGACGACCCGCGGGTCAGCCGAGCCCGGCTGGAGCTCAGCCGGGCCGCTCGCGCCACGCTGCGCAGCGGTCTCGACCTGGTCGGGGTGTCGGCACCCGAGAGAATGGACCGGATTCCGGACGAGGAGTAGGACTTGGACGTCACCTGGCATGGGCAAAGCTGTTTTCGGCTCCGCGGCAAGAACGCGACGGCCGTCACCGACCCGTTTCCGCAGTCCATCGGCATCAAGCCGCCCAGGCTGGAGGCGGACGTCATCACCGTCAGCCATCCCCATCCCGGGCATTCCAACGTGGAGGCGGTCGTCACCAAGGACGTCTTCGTCGTCGACGGGCCGGGAGAGTACGAGGTGAAGGGGATCACCGTGTTCGGCATCCGGGCTTACCACGACGCCCTCGAGGGTGCGCAGGAGGGCGGCAACACGATCTTCGTGCTGGAGGTCGACGACATCCGGATCTGCCACCTGGGCGACCTCGGCCACACGCTTGACGATGAGACCGTCGAGGCGATAGGCACCCCGGTGGACATACTCATGGTCCCGGTCGGCGGCGGCAAGGCGTTGACTGCAGACAAGGCTGCCGAGGTGGTCCGCGCGATCGAGCCGCGCTGGGTCGTGCCGATGCACTACCGCGTCCCCGGGCTGAAGCTGGCGCTGGAAGGGGTCGAGACATTCCTCAAGGAGATGGGCGTTACCGAGGCGCTTCCGCAGCCGAAGCTGGTCGTCCAGTACTCCGGCTCGGGCGAGGCGGAGACCAAGGTGTTCCTGCTCGAGCAGCGCACCTGAACGCCTTTTACCGAGGGATTCGCTGGTAACATCTGAAAAACCCCCGGGAGGTCCAGGTTGCCGAAATACGTCTTCGTGACCGGCGGTGTCGTTTCGTCGCTCGGGAAGGGGATCACAGCCGCTTCGATCGGCTCCATCCTCAAGGCCCGCAAGGTTTCCGTCACCATCCAGAAGCTCGACCCATACCTCAACGTCGATCCGGGGA
>JALZAP010000137.1 GCA_030948245.1 Candidatus Dormiibacterota bacterium
GGTGTCCACCTTCGCGAGGCGGTTCATGAGGACGTTGCCGACGATCACCAGCGCCGCGGCGACGACGATCAGGAACCACCCGATCGGCGAGGCCAGCATGGGCTGGAAGTACTTCGGGGTGATCGCGTACATGATCACGCCGAGCACGATCGGCAGGGCGCTGATAAGGGTGGCCGAGCCGCGCGCGTGGGCGGTCAGGACGCTCATCTCGCGCTTCATCCGGAGCCGGTCACGGATCGTGTCGGCGATGTTGTCGAGGATCTCGGGCAGGTTCCCACCGACCTTGCGGTGGAGGAGGATCGCCACCAGGATGAAGTCGAGGTCGGAGCTCTGGATGCGCTTGCCGAGCGCCGCCAGCGCCTCTTCGACTGAGGTTCCGAAGTGGATCGAGGTGGTGACCACCTCGAACTCGTCGGAAACCGGGGGAGGGGCCTTCTTGGCGATGATCTCGATCGCCTGGCCCAGCGAGTAGCCGGTCTTGAGCGCGTTGGAGAGCAGGGTGATCATATTGCCGAGCTGGTCGGTGAAGGCTCGCTGCCGCTGCTCCTGGCGGCGCCGCATGTAAATCCGGGGAACCATGTAGCCGAGCGCCGCGAGGAGGAGGACGGGGAGGGTGAAGCCGAAGATCCAGAACCCGACCAGCGCCAGCGCGAGGGCGAGCGAAACCTGGATCAGGAGGTACTCGGAGCTGGTGAGCCGAAGGCCCGCCTTGGCCAGCTCCTCGGCCAGGGTGAACTTGCCGGCCCGCCGGTTGCGCTCGCTGAGGTTGTCGGCGAGCGGCTGCATGACCCGGTCGACGGTGTCCCGGAAGTCGATCCCCGACCGGCGCCGGGGTAGCGGCGAGATCACCAGGTCGACCGCGGTGCGCTCGCGGCGGACGGTATCGAGGCTCCAGAAGAAGACCGCGATGGCAGCGGCCAGGCAGAGCCCGACGAGGATCGTCAGGAAGGGTTGCAAGCTAGGGGACGAGCGCGGCGCCGAAGCGCTTGGCAACCTCGGCGTTGGTCACTCCCGCGGCCGAGTCGATCGCGCAGGCGGCCGCCTGCTGGGGGTTGTTGGCCGTGCCCTTGTTGTAATCGTTGGAGCTTTCCAGCGTGTAGCGCAGGTTGGTCTTGGCGAGGAACCAGGTCAGGTACTCGGCGTCGCACTGGTTGACGACGATGGTGAGGCTGGACTGGCCGGCGCCCTGCACCCGGCTGGCGGTCGGACCGTTGCGCCCGGGAGTGATGGTCACGCTCGTCGTTCCAACCTGGATCACGTGAACGTTGTTGAAGATCGTCTTGGAGACCGTCGTCGATCCCTTGTCGACGGTCGCGATGATGCCGATATAATCGCCCGGCTGTATGGCGCCGGCCACTCCCTGCTGCTCGCTGGTGGGGATGGTCATGGCGACGAAGCCCTGAGGGATGGCAAGGAAACTAGGCTCCGCCACGATCGGGTCGGTTGTGGTCGCCAGCGCGTTGGCAAGCACCGGCTGTCCCGCCTTGATGTCGATGAGGGCGAAGCGTGAGGCCTTGCCGGTGACGTCCGGGATGGCGGTGAAGCTCTGCGGCGGGACGTCGTTCGCGTTCAGTTTGACGATCGCCAGCTGGGCCGGTGTGATCGTCGAGCGAGCCGGGATGTCCGACTTGGCCACGACGACCGACACGTCGCCGGTCAGCGGGTTCCCGCCCCCGCTGCCCGGGCGAAGGGCAAGGATGACGAATGCCGCGAGCACGATCAGGGCGATGACCATCCCCAGGATCGTGAAGGGCCGCCGCGACCGGGCGGTTGTGATTGCTTCCTGCATGTTGACCAAGACTGACCCTCCTGGGCGATTACCAGCCCGGCGGAGATGATAGTGCACCCGGTTCGGATTCGACGCAATATGGCCGGTCAGTCTCTGGTCGAGTTTGCGCTGGCTTCGGTGGTGCTGGTCCTCCTCTTCGGTGGACTGGTGGACCTGACCCGGGCGATCCACTTCGCGGATGTCCTCCAGGGTGCGGCTCGCGAGGGCGCGCGTTCGGGCGCTGCCTACAGCGCCGGTTCGACGAGCAACCCAGGCCTGTATGACCTCGCGATCAAGGCCGTCGTCGACGCCCAGCTGAATGCCGGCGGGCTGCCCTCCTCGATCCTCAAGAACCCCGGCATTGACTGCCCGGCGGTGGCCGACGGCAACGGCTTCCACAACCCGCCGTACGCGAGCGCCGCCTTCCCCGGGATCGCCAACCAGCCCTGGCTCTACATCTGCTACGACAACACCGGCCTCGACTTTCTGTCGACCCCCGCCACCGGTTATGCGGGGCGGGACCTCAACGTGGTCCTCGTGATGGCCTACGGCCCGCTCACGGCCGTGGTTACCGCACCGCTGGGCGGCAACCTGGGACTGGCGACCAGCGTCCATACCAGGATCCAGGGCGGATGAGGACCGGAGAACGCTCGCAGGCGATGACCGAGTTCGCGATGGTAGCGCCCGTCCTGCTGCTTCTTACCTTCGGCATCCTCGACTTCGGCCGTGCCCTCTATTACTACAGCGCCGCCGGAAACGCTGCCCGAGAGGCGGCAAGGGTGGCGACTCGAGCATCCTCGCCGATGCCGGCCGACTCCGATGTGAGCAGCGCGGGAGCGATCCACTTCCCGGGCGCGACGATCAGTGTTCCCGGCGGCTGCGCCAACGGGCCGATTCCCAGCACGCCTCCCAGCGCGGGAACCGCGTGGCTCTTCATCACCGAGCCCAACCCCGTGGCGGGATCAGCCGCCCAGCTCAACCCGCCCGCCAACGCCCCCGGCGGCGAGACCCCCGCGGGCGCCAGCGGCGGCTGCAGCGCGGTCAACCCGGCGATCGGAAACCAGCAGCTGACGGTGACCGTCATCTACAACTACGCGCCCGTGACCCCGCTGATCAGCACGCTGGTGTCGGGCCACATCGTCTTCAGCCTCCAGGTGATGGTGAGGACCGAGTACTGATGCCAGCGCAGAAGGGCCAGGCGATCGTGCTCCTGGCGCTGATGATGGCGGTGCTGGTCGGCTTCGTGGCGCTCGCCATTGACAGCGCGCGGGCCTTCGACAGCCGGCGAATCCTCCAGGACTCGGTTGACGCCGCGGCACTGGCCGCGGCCGATTCCTACCAGTCGGGCGCCGGCTGGGGAGGAGCCCAGGCGATCGCAATGACCCTCTTCGAGCGCGACAGCCGTATCTACGGCGGCGACAACTGTCCCGCCGGCGGCTTCGCGGCACCGGCCTTCGGTACGCCGGTGATGACGACCTGCACCGTCGGTGGAGGCAGCGGTTACACCGTGCAGATCACGGCGGCGGACAATGGCGCCGCCGGCCAGACGTTCCAGCTGCTGGCGACGCGCTCCCTCCCGGTGGCGCTGATGCAGGTACTCACCGGGGCGGCGAGCATTCAGGTCAGGGCAACCGCGACCGCGGTCGCCAACGACCAGAGCCAGACGCCGGCCCTTGGTGGGCTGAGCACCGACAACACCTGCCCCGGTGGGGCGGGCGCGGTTCCAGCGATCCACATTGAGAACAAGACGAACCCGATGACCGTTCTCGGAGACGTCGTCAGCAATGGCAGCCTGAACATGGGCGGCCTGTCCTACCTTCAACTGGCCGGCAACGCGTTGACCCGGTGCGCCGCGCCGATCAACCCTGACCACATCACGTACCAGTGCTGGCAGCGGAGCGAGCCGCCTCCGCCGGCCTGCCCTCCGGGCGAGCCGGCTGGGTCCCTCTCCAGCACCGCGAACCGCCTCGCCGACCCGGGCTACGCGCTGGCACCCACCACCGGCGGCCCCCGAGGCCCGGTGGGTTCCACGGTGGAGCTGTTGCCCGGCGCGTACACGGCCAACCCGAACTTCGGTGCCTGCTACTTCCTGGCCGCCGGCGTCTACGAGTGGCAGGGCGGTTTGACGGTGAACGGCGGCCTCATCAGCAACGAGCTGAAGCCGCCGAGCGAACCGGGAACCCAGTTCTGGGCATCCGCACACTGCGCCGGAGCGGCGTACTTCGTGCCCCAGGCCGGGCCCAACGCCCTGCCGACCGGTACCTATGGCGCGGTGGTCACCAGCGTCCGGTCGGACAACGGCTACACCCGGGAAAGCGCCCCCTCCCTCTGCACGACGGTGACCGTCAACAGCGGCCAGGTTGTCAAGCTGACGATCAGCAACGTGCCTGGCGCGAGCATCGTGCCGGGCGTCGCCTCCTACCGCCTCTATGCGACGGCCGTGGGCGGCAACTGCGCAACACCCATGGCCCAGTTCAACCTGGTCGCGGGGACCATCAGTGCGGGACCTATGACCAACACCGACGTCAGCGACTGTCCAACGGTATCGGACTTCAGCCGCTGCACTTTGGGCCACGTCATCACAACCTACGACAGCACGACCAGCACCAATCCGGCGATCCACCCGCCCACCGCGGCTGGGGTCGCGCCCTTCGCAAGCGGCCGGCCCGGCCAGAGCCCGGCCCGGGCCGCGCCCCCCGGCGGCGACCTCGCCAACGAGAACCTCTGCACCAACTCCGGCACAGCGGCCGCCTGTCCCCTTCCTGGCGCAAAGGCGGCGAACACGACCTACGTGACGCCGGGCGCGGTCCTGATGAAGGTCACCCAGGGTGCTTGCATCAACGTGCTCAATGGCGACGCCTTCCTCTTCAGCGGCTACCAGTACAACTGGATCGTCAACCATGTGCCCGTGCCAGTGGTGGGCTCGCCCTGTGCGGACAACACGTGGGATGGCGCGTTCAACTCGGCCGCGATCGGCCTCAGCTACGCACCGGGTTCTGCCTTCACGATCAACGGCGACATCTCCACGGACCAAACCACCGGAGCTTTCGAGGGTCCGATGGGTGGGATCCTGGCCGCCACCATCCACATCAACCACTCGACGGGCCTCGTGATCGACTTCGACCCTCACTACGCACCCGGCCCGGGCGGAGCCCGGCTGATCAGCTGACTGGCCGAGTCTCCGGCTAGCGGGTCACCCGCATGCTGTCCACGACCTTGCTGACGATGCTGTCGGCGTTGAGCGCCTCCGCGTCGCCGAAGTTCAGGCCGAGGCCATACGCGACCGCCTGCATGAGGAACGAGCCGGCCCGGTAGGTTACCCCCAGCTGGGGATGCTTCTGGGCGACCAGCAGCCCGGCGGTGGCCGCCCGCTGGAGGTCGCGGCTGGCGGTCGTGGTGCTGATCTTGGTCTCCCGCGCGTAGTCGCCGATCTTCACCTCGCTCCCGTTGAAAGCCGCGTTGATCGTTTCCGAAAGGCGCCGGTTGAGGCCGAGGTAGGAGACCAGTGTCTCGATGACCCGCTTGATGGTCCGCTTGGCGTTGCCGACCGTGGCCTTGGCGCCGCGACTCGAGCGGGGCACCTCCCATTGCGGTACGAAGACGGGCTCCGAGGTCGCCGGCGCGACGCCCGCGGCCCCTCCTCCACC
>JALZAP010000138.1 GCA_030948245.1 Candidatus Dormiibacterota bacterium
CGAGCGGGGTGGTCCTCATCGACGGCGAGGCGCTGATCGACCTGGTCATCGAGACGACGCTCAAGGACGAGAGCAAGCCGTCCGGCTTCAGCCGCTTCGCCAAGCGGTTCGCCCGGGCCAGCTGACAGGTAGCCGCGCGCAGCGTTGCGGAGCACGGCGACCGGGGGCGACGTGCCCTCATAAGGGAGCCCCGGCCTCAGTCCCAGCCGGGCGGGCGGCGGAAGCCGAACCCCGGCAGCGCCTCCAGGTCCGCCGCCAGGTCGAGCAGCGCTAACTCCTGGCGGAGGTGCCCGGTGAGCATCACGCCGACAGGCAGGCCGTCCTCCTCGCCGGCCGGGATCGAGATCGAGGGCAGCCAGGAGTAGCTGATCGGCAGCACGAACTGGACATGCTGGTTCCACGCCTCGCCGAGAAAGGCGGGGACCTCCTCGTGGGGCATGGGGAGGAGGCCAATGGTCGGAGTCAGAATCGCGTCGAAGCCGGCCTCCAGCCGGTCGCGGATCCGCCGTCCGGCGGCCAGGCCCTTGCGAAGCGCTCGCCAGTATTCCGGCGCCGGGATCGTTCGTCCCTCGGCGAGCAGCTTGCGGACCGGCCCGTACTCCTCCGGCTCGCCCGGCCAGGCAGCAAGGCTTACCCGGCGGACGACCTTGTAGGAATCGGCGACCGGAAGGGGGTCCCAATCGAAGCTCTCGACGCTGTGCCCGGCAGCGGCAAGCGCACCGGCAGCCCGGGCGACGGCGACGGCGGGGCCTGGCGCCATGCCGATCGGCGTCTCGGTCACGGCCAGGATCCGTAAGCGGCCGAGCGGGACTGCGGGAGAACCTTCCCCGGTCAGCGCTTCGAAGACGAGGCGGGCGTCCGCGACCGAGCGCGTGATGACGCCGCGGGAGTTCAGGGTGCTGGGGTCGGGCAGGTCGTCGGGGATCCGCTCCGGAGTCGGCCGGAGACCGACCACGCCGCAGCAGCTTGCCGGCATCCGGATCGAGCCGCCCAGGTCGTCCGCCGTCGCCACGGTGGCGAGGCCGGCGGCGACCGCGGCCGCGCTGCCGCCGCTGGAGCCTCCCGGTGTCACGCCTTCCCGCCAGGGATTCTGGGTCGCGCCGAACAGTGGGCTAACCGTCCCCACCGAGGCAACCAGCTCGGGGACGTTGGTCTTGCCGAGGATGGCTGCACCTGCCTCGCGGTAGCGAGCGATGGGCGCGGAGTCGACGGCGGCGCGCTGCCCGCGGTACTTGGGCGATGACCAGGTCCACGACATCCCCTTGACCTGGTAGCTCTCCTTCGCGCCGACCGCCACCCCGGCCAGCGGACCGCCCCCACCCGCGTGCGCTTCCCGGTCGACGTCGACGTAGGCATTGAGGCGTGGGTTCAGGCGCTCGATCCGCGCCAGCATCTCGGCGGTGACCGCCTGCGGGTCGAGCTCGCCGGCCCTGACGCGCCGACCGATCTCGACCGCGTCGATCCAGGCGAGCTCCGCGTGTTCACTCACAGGCAATATTGTTGTCGCCATGCCGATCGAGTGGACCGACAACCCGGAAGCCGACGCCCTCCTCGAGCGAGAACCGCTCGCGCTCCTCATCGGCCTCGTCCTCGACCAGCAGGTGAAGATGGAGAAGGCCTTCAGCGGACCGTACGAACTCCAGAAGCGAATCGGTCACCTCGACGCAGAGAAGATCGCGGCGATGGACCCCGCCGAGCTCGACCGGGTCTTCCGCGAGCGTCCCGCCCTCCACCGCTTTCCAGGCTCGATGGCAAAGCGCGTGCAGGACATGTGCGCGGCGGTGAGCAAGCGCTTCGGCGGCGACGCAGGCAACGTCTGGCGGAACGCGGCGTCCGGCAAGGAGTTGGCCGCGAACATCAAGTCGCTGCCTGGGTTCGGCGAGATGAAGGTGAAGATCACGGTCGCCGTGCTGGCCAAGAAGTTCGGCGTCACTCCGCCCGGCTGGGAGACCGAGGCGGCAACCTGGCACAGCGTTGCCGACGTCGACTCGGAAGAATCGATGGCCGAGGCGCGGGTCGTCAAACGGCAGATGAAGATGGAGAAAAGAGACTTACCGCTTTAGCTACAAGGTGACTATCATTTAACCTGAAGTCACCATGCAACAAGCGAAGGGCGCCCGGACACCTGCCCGGCGCGCGTCAAAGGAGAACCCGGAACTCCGCGTCATCTCCGACGCCGCGCCAGAACCGCAGGCGCAACCGCTCGTCGTCGACGTCACTGAGCCGCTCGGCACCGACTTCTACCTGGTCGACGAGCTGCTGACCCCGGCCGAGCGCGCGATCCGGAACAAGGTCCGGCGCTTCGGCGAGCGCGAGGTGATGCCGATAATCAATGACTATTGGGAGCGGGCCGAGTTCCCCTTTGAGCTGGTGCCCAAGCTGGCCGCCCTCAACATCGCCGGCGGGACCGTTCGTGGCTACGGCTGCCCGGGTCACTCGCCGGTGGCGATGGGCCTGGTCGGGATGGAGCTGTCCCGGGCGGACGGCAGCGTCAGCACCTTCTTCGGCGTCCACTCCGGCCTTGCCATGGGGTCGATCGCGAAGCTCGGCTCGCCGGAGCAGAAGCGGCGCTGGCTTCCCGCCATGGCGCGGCTGGAGAAGATCGGGGCCTTCGCGCTGACCGAGCCCGACCACGGTTCCGACTCGCTGCTGCTGGAGACGACAGCGGTGCGCGACGGCGACGAGTACGTCATCAACGGGTCGAAGCGCTGGATCGGGAACGGCAGCATCGCCGACCTGGTGATCGTCTGGGCGCGGGACGAGAAGGGCGGCGTCGGCGGCTTCGTCGTCGAGCGGCCGGCGCCCGGCTACGAGGCTCGCGTGATGACCGGCAAGCTCTCCAAGCGGGCGGTCTGGCAGGCGGAGTTGACGCTCGAGAACGTCCGGGTTCCGGTCGCCAACCGGCTCCTGAAGGCGCGCACCTTCAAGGACACCGGAAAAGTCCTGACGGCTACCCGGTACGGGGTTGCCTGGGAGGCGCTCGGCCACTCGCTTGCCTGCTACGAGGCGGCGCTCACCTACGCCAAGGAGCGGGAGCAGTTCGGAAAGGCGCTGGCGGGCTTCCAGCTCATCCAGAACCGGCTTGCCTGGATGCTCGCCGAGATCACCGCCATGCAGCTGCTCTGCCACCGCCTGAGCGTGCTGGCGACCCGGGGCAAACTGACCCCAGGCATGGCCTCGCTCGCCAAGATGAACAACGCCCGCAAGGCGCGCGCCATCGCGGCCGGCGCGCGGGAGATCCTGGGTGGCAATGGCATCCTGCTCGACTACCACGTCGCCCGCCACCAGGCCGACATGGAGGCGGTCTTCACCTATGAGGGGACCGACAGCATCCAGTCGCTCATCATCGGCAAGGAGATCACGGGCGAGCAAGCCTTCGCGTAAAGGTGACTCGCGACCTCTCGATCCTGGCCCTTAAAGCCGTCCTGGCCGGAACGTTCGTCGTCCTCCTCTCCCTCCTCGCCGAGATGCTCAAGCCGAAGATGTTCGCCGGCCTCTTCGCCGGCGCTCCCGCGGTCGCCTCGGTGAGCCTGGCGATCACGGCCGTCATGAAACCCGGTGCCGCACTCCAGAACGCAACCGGGATGATCGCCGGTGCCGCGGCGATGGTGGTGTGCTGCTCAGTCGCCACGATCGCGCTGCCCCGGGTGGGCGCCTGGGTCGGCTCTCTTCTCTCCTGGCTGGCCTGGGCGATCGCCGCCTTCGGCCTCTATCTGCTCTTCGAGTCATGAGCGGCTCTCCGGCCCGCGAGATCGCCCACCAGCTTCGCGAATCGGTCGGGGTGCAACCCGCCAAGCTGAAGGAGGTGAAGCCGGCCGAGCTGGCGGTTCGCTTCGCCTTCGGCGCCGGCATCGCGATCCTGGCGGGCCTGGTCGGGATGCGCTTCGGGCCGCGGTTGGGCGGCCTCTTCCTGGCCTTCCCGGCGGTCCTCCCGGCGAGCCTGACCCTGCTCGAGCGCAAGGACGGCCGCGACAAGGCGGATGTCGACGCGCTGGGTGCCATCCTCGGCTCCTGCGGCCTGCTCGCCTTCGCCATCGCGATGGTCATCGCCCTCCCGCGGCTTCCCGCGCTGGTGCCCGTGGCGGCGGGCGCGGTCGCGTGGGTCTTGACCTCCCTGGCGCTCTTCCTCGCCGTTCGAGCGGCTCTCCGGCGCAAGAACCGGGCTCCTCGATAATTACCGCTTCATGAGAACTTTGCGGATGGGAGCGGTGGTGGTCCTGGTGAGCGCCCTGTTCGCAGCCCAGGTCCCGATCGCAAGGGCGGCGACGGCGGCGGCGTCGGCACCTTCCGACCTGGGGTCGGTACTCGCCGCGGCGCCCGACGCGAGCTACCACCCGGTCTCCAGCGCCGTCCCGGGGTTCGGCTCACTCGACCCGATGACCCTCGCCACCGAAACCCGCAACATCGCGGGCTCCCTGATGCTCCTGACCCAGGAGCACTTCACGCGGGCCTATCAGAAAGGCTGGGTCCGGCAGACCCCGCGGACGATCGTGGAGGAGCGGGTCACCGAGTTCGAGGCCGCCAGCGGCGCCCAGGACCACATCGCGCTCCAAAAGCAGGTGGACCAGAGCGGCGCCGGCCTGGATGGCCTGTTCAGCACGCCGGGATTCGACGGTTACGGTGGCCAGTTCAACTCCAGCGACGGCTTCCGCGTCAGTGTCGTCCTGTTCGTCAAGGGCAACCTGCTCTTCGAGGTCAAGACCGCGGACAAGACCGACCCGGGAACCACGCTGGTTTTGGACCAGGCGACCAAGCAGTACGAGTTTGCTCCCGCCGCGACGGTCGACCCGAACGGCTTCCTCGATTCCGCCAACGTCAGGATCGTGATGCCGATCGCCCTCCTCGCCTTCGTGGCGCTGATCGGGGTCCCGGCTCTCCTGATACTGAGCGCGGTCAAGCTGATCCCTGTCCTCCGAAGGCGATCCCATAAGGCGCGGCCCGAGCGACCGTACTGGTGGGACGGGTCGAGATGGCGCTCCCCGGACGGCAGTCACTGGTTCGACGGCGCCGCCTGGCGGCCGCTACCGCCGGCGACCTAGCTTTCCGCGTCGGACTGCCGAAAGGTCGGAAACCCGACATCGGTTTGCTAGAGTGACTGCTCCGTGCCCGGGTCGTGAGAGCCCGGGGCGAGAACAGACGAGAGAAGGAGACTCCAGATGAGCACCACTCCCTCCGAGGAGGAGGCGCGCGAGTACGCGCGGCGGTTCCGACTCATCCCGCTCCAGCGTGAGCTGCTCGCCGACCTGCTGACCCCGGTCCGCGCCTACTCGCTGCTCTGTCCGCCGGGGTCGCGCGGGTTCCTGCTGGAGAGCGTCGAGGGCGGTGAGCGGCTGGCACGTTACTCCTTCATCGGCTACCGGCCCGAACCCTTCGAGGTGGGGGAGGGGGACCCGCTGGAGGCTCTCCGCG
>JALZAP010000139.1 GCA_030948245.1 Candidatus Dormiibacterota bacterium
GGCCAAGGCGCTGGGGACACAGAACGGCATCTGCGCCGAGCAGGAGCCGCCGCTCGACCTGAAGGATCCCGACCACCTTGTCGCCTGCCACTTCGCCCGCTCCCAGCACGCGACCGAGAAGGCGCTCGAGGAGACCAAGGTCGACCTGCCCGAAGGGGTCCTGGTCGACCCGACGCTGGCCGAGGCGGCGCCCGAGGAGTAACCCGCAGCCGGCGGCGTCAGGCGATGATCTTGGGGTCGAGCGCGTCCCGGAGTGCGTCGCCGATGAAGTTGATGCAGAGCACGGTCGCCACGACCGCGAGGCCCGGGAAGGTGATCCACCACCAGTTGCCGGCGATCATCACGCCCTGCGCGCCGGTGAGCGTCGAGCCCCAGGAATAGGTCGGGGGCTGGATGCCGAAGCCGAGGAAGCTTATGAAGGCCTCGAGCACGATGTTGAGGGCGATTCCCAGCGTGAAGGAGACGACGATCGGTCCGATCGCGTTTGGCACCAGGTGGCGGAAGATGATCCGGGTTGCCGGGACGCCCAGCGCTCGGGCTGCTTCGGTGAACTGCATCCCGCGCAGCGAGAGGAAGGAGCTGCGGACGATACGGGCGATCGACGGCCAGCTCAGCAACCCGAAGATGATCGCGATGTAGGACGCGTTGTCCTGGGCGAAGACGCGCGCCGCCAGCGGGATTATGAGCAGCGCCGGGATGGTGAGCAGCACGTCGGTGACCCTCATCAGGATCGCGTCAAGGATGCCGCCGAAATAGCCTGCGAAGGCTCCGATCGAAACCCCCAGAAGCGTGGCGAGCACCATCGAGCCGATCCCGATCAGGAGCGACAGCTGGCCACCGTAGAGGATGAGGCTGAAGATGTCGTGGCCGTTATAGGAGTCGGTCCCCATCAAGTGCTTTAGGGAGGGCGGTTGGTTGGAGTCGAGCAGCGTGTACTGGGTCGGCGACTGGATGAAGTTGGGAAACAGGAGGTGCCAGAGGGGCGCGCCGTAGCACGCCACGATGATTATCGCGAGTGCGATTACGGCCCACTTTCCCAACGGATGGTGCATGAAGCGCCGGTAGGTGATCTCGCGGAAGCTGAACTGCTTCTCGGCGATCTCGACGTCGACGCCCTGGGGCCCCGAGGAGAGCGGCTCGTCCCCGACGCGCTGCTCAAGCATAGGAAATCCGGGGGTCGACGATCGCGTAGGCGATGTCAGCCAGGAAGTTGAAGACGACCACCAGGCAGGCCGACACGAAGAGGATCCCCATCAGGAGCGGGTAGTCGTAGGCGGAGAGCGCCTGGAAGAAGAGCTGGCCCATCCCGGGCCAGCTGAAGATCGCCTCGGTGACGACGGCCCCGGAGAAGAGACCGGGCAAGTTGAGGGCGATGTTGGTTATCACCGGCAGCAGAGCGTTGCGAAGCGCGTGCTTGAGGACGACCACCCGGCTGCTCATGCCCTTGGCCTTGGCGGTCCGGATGTAGTCCTGGTGGATGGTATCGAGCATCGACGCGCGCACGAAGCGGGAGTCGCCGGCGATGCCGACGATGGCGATCGTAAGTGCAGGTAAGAGCACGTGGGTCGCTATGTCGAGGACCCCGGTCAGGGGATGCGCGGCGAACCAGGCGTTGTAGTCCGGCGTCAGGAAGGGGGCGCCGGCCGTCCTCAGGTCGACGATCCCGGCAACCGGGAGGATGGGGATCTGGACCGCGAAGACCAGGAGCAGCATCAGACCCAGCCAGAAGGTCGGCATCGAATAGCCGACGTAGCTGAAGAAGGTGACGAACTGGTCGAAGGCCGAGTAGCGGCGAAGCGCCGCCAGGATCCCGGCCGGGAGCGCGATCGCCTCCTGCAGGATGTAAGCGGTCGTCATCAGGATCAGGGTGGCGGGCAGCTTCTGGAGGATGATCTCCTTGACCGGACGGTTGAGGAAGAAGGACGTCTGCCAGTCTCCGGTCAGCATCGAACCCAGCCACTTGAAGTACTGGATGTAGATCGGCTGGTCGAGGCCCCAGCGATGGACGATGGCCAGCTTGGTCGCCTCGCTCATCCTCGAGTTGAAGGCGAACGCCGCGAGCGGCCCCCCCGGCACCAGCTGCATGCCGAAGAAGAGGATGAAGCTGACGATCAGGAGCGTTGGGATGATCTGAAGGAGGCGGCGCGCGCTGTACCCGATCATTCGGTTCTCAGGGAAATGTAACCCATCACTGATTCCTTTCCCAACTAGGATCGGGCGAGGCCCGGCATGGATTGGCCAAAGGCGGAGGAGGAGAGGCGCTGTGCCGCTCCTCCTCCTTAGAACAATCGAGTCGAACGAAATCGAAAGAGCGGACTACGCCTTGCCGCCGACCTTGAACCAGTCGGTGGCGTTGCAGACGGCCAGGCAGGTGTTCACCGTGGGGGCGAAGTTGCCGAAGTAGGTCGCGTGCGCGAAGACGTCGGGTCGCTCATACATCTGGATGAGGGGCTCGGTGTCCCTCCAGGCGGCCTGGACGTCCTTGTAGGCGGCGATCCGCTTGTTGACGTCCACTGTGTTGGCGCCGGCCTTGCAGGCGCTGTCGAGCTTCGGGTCGTTGGTGCGCGACCAGTTCTGGCCCGACGGGTTGGCCGTGCTGGGAATCTGGTCGCTCTGGACGATGAGGCACCAGCCGGACGGATCGGCGCTCCAGTTGTTGGCGTAGAGGCCGATGTCGTACTGGCCGGTCGCCAGGATGCCGCCGCTCTTGTAGGCGCCGAAGTACTTGCCCGCGGGGAAGTTCTTCGTCGTGACGGTGGCGCCGATGGCCTTCCAGTTGTTGATCAGGAGCTCCTCCTCGGCGGCCCGCTGGGGGTTGCCCGAGGTGGTGCTGATGGCGAAGACCAGCTTCTGGCCGTTCTTCGACCGGGTGCCGTCAGCGGCCTTGGTCCAGCCGTCGCCGTCGAGCAGCGAGTTGGCCTTGGCGACGTCCATCTTGAAGGCGGGGATGCTGGTGTCGTAGTAGGGGACGAGAGCGGACACGAAGGGTCCGTTCATCGTCTTGCCGATGCCACCCACCAGCTGGGTGTTCATGGCGTCCTTGTCGATCGCCAGGTCGAGAGCCTGGCGGAGCGGCTTGTCGTTGGCGAACGGGGTCGGCTTGCCGCACGTCGCCGCGAACTGCTGGCTGTCGCAGCCCGTCGAGTTGTTCCCCTGGTTGATGGAGAGGAACTCGTCGAGGAGACCGGTCGCGTGGACGATCTTGGCGTTGCTCGCCGAGTTGAGCGCGTCGAGGTCCTTCGCGATCAGGTCGAGGCCGAGGTCGGTGTCACCGGACTTGATGCCGGCGATCTGCGACGACTTGTCGCCGTAGATCTTGTAGATCAGCTTGTCGAGGTATGGCGCGTGGCCGAAGAACTGGGCTCCACCGCGGCCGTCCCCGTAATGCGGGTTGGGGACCATGACCACCTGCGCGGCAGGACCGGGAGTGAAGTTCTGGACCATGTACGGACCGCTGGTGACGGTCGGCTTCTTGGTGAAGTAGTCGTTGGTCGCCCAGTCGGCGTTCTTGACGGCGCCGAGCACCGACTTCGGCATCGTGTTGAAGTCCATGTCGGTGACGAACGACGCGTAGATCCCTGAGGGATTGTCCGCGGCGAGGCCGCAGTAGCCCTTCTTGGTCGGCCCGAAGTGGAGGATCAGGTCGGTCGTGCCCTTGACGTCCATCGTGGCGATGTGGTCGTAGCCGCTCTGGCTGGCCGCCCCGGTGTCCGTGTTGCAGATCGCCTCGATCGTGAACTTCACGTCGTCGGCGGTGATCGGCGAGCCGTCACTCCACTTGAGGCCGCTCTTCAGGCGGAGGGTGACGTCCATGTGCGTCGAGTCGATCTGCTTGACGAGGCCGTTGTCGGTCGAAGGGACCGCCGTCACCATGTCGGGATAGGGCGCGTTCTTGCCGTCGAACTGCCAGAGCTGAGCCCAGATCACGAGGCCAGCCTGCTGGGTCGTTGCCGCGGTGGAGGAGATCATGTTCAGGTCGTCGACGGGCTCCCAGTCGGAGTAGACGAGCTGACCGCCCTTGGCACCGGCCTGGGGCTTGTAGTCGGACAGGGTGGCGTTCGACGTGTTACCGGTCCCCGTATTTCCGCAGGCCACAGCAACGAGAAGCGCGATAGCAGTTAAGGCTCCTAGCCTCCCGAACCGGCGCATAGATCCAATCATGCAAATACCCCTTCGAAAACGTTCGAATCCCGGCCTATGGCCGAGAAATCCTCCAACCGTCCTCTTCCCGTTCCTCTCGGAGGCTCGGGGCGAGAGTGCGCCGACGGTCGGAACTCCTACTCAAGCGCCCACTTTGGACAAATGCAGTCTGAATTGGCCCGCTGTCAATGTCAAGTTTGGCCACGGTGGGCCTACCCCGATCGGAACCACCCAGCGACGCTCGACGTCCAGACGTCGCCGTTGGCGCCGACCCCTCCCACCTTCGAAGAGGCGAGCTGGACGACCACCAGCTGGCGCAGCGGCACACTCGGAACGGCGGCGGCGAGTGCCCGCTCGGCGGCCCCGTAGGCCTTCTTCCGATCCATCGCGACAACGGTTGTCTGGCCGGCGTTGAAGGCGGCGTCGACCGCCGGGTCGCAGAGCTGGGCCGCGTTCCGCCCGGTGCCGAGGTTGGCGGCGGAGGGCACCTGGCCGCAGACGAACTCGGAGTAGTACGCGTCCGGTTCGCCCCCTGGAACCGAGTCGCTGTAAAGGGCGAGGTCGAAGGCGTGGGTGGCGAGGACGCCCTGCGCCAGGTAGCCGGCGGCGAGCTTGCGGGCGGAAACGTTGCGATAGGGAGTCTGGACCTTGATCCCGATCGCCTTCAGGGCGGTGGTGATCTGATCCTCCTCCTGGAGCCGAAGCGGGTCGTCCTTGATGCTGGTCAGGGAGAGGCTGATGGTCGCGCCGTCGCTGAAGGCGCGGTATCCCGCGCCGTCGCCCGACGTAAGCATGTGAAAGCCGGCCTTGTCGAGGAGCAGGTTGGCGCCTTTCGAGTCGAAGCCGGTGGCGCCGACCGAGGGATCGGCGCACCATGCCGCCGGGCCCGAGCAGATCCAGGCGTCAGGAGGTTGCGCCACCTTGCCGGGGGCGGCGGGAATCACGAAGGCCTTCCGGTCGAGGGCCATCCGGATCGCCTTGCGGATCGTCGGGTCGGCCAGGAAGCGGTTCTTCAGGTTGAAGTCGAGGTGCTCGGCACCGGTCGCCGGCGCCGTGACAGCGGAGCCGTGCGACGCGCTCAAGGCCGCCTTCAGCTGTCCGGCGTCGGCCCCGCCGGCATCCAGCGCGAGGTCGATCGCCCCGCTCTGCAGGTCGGCCAGCTCGGCGCCCAGGTTGCTCTCGAATTTGAACACGATGCTGTCCAGGTAGGGCGGCCGCGGTCCCCACC